>JAFULI010000119.1 GCA_017473455.1 Oscillospiraceae bacterium | reverse complement strand
ATCTGTCTCTGTCCGACGATCCCACCAAGAAGGGCGTTCCCACCGGCTGGCGTCTGGCTATCCGTGACATTCTGGAGTACGGCGGCGCTAAGTTCCTGTGTCCCATGGCTGGTACCATCTCCATGATGCCCGGTACCGCTGCTGACCCTGCTTACCGCCGTGTCGACGTAGACACCGAAACCGGCAAGGTTTCCGGCCTGTTCTAATCAACTGAACCCATTAAGCACAGCCGGTCAAACCGGCTGTGCTTTCAAGGCATATATCCCTAAGATATAAGATACAGGATACAAGATACAAGATAGTCTGAATTTGCGGGATATCTTGTATCTTATATCTCATATCTTGTATCTTCCTGACATCTTAAATCTTAGGAGGACTTTATTTATGGATATGACCATGGAATCCTGCCGCACCTTTGTGGAGGTTCTGGCTTCCAATGCTCCTGCCCCCGGTGGTGGCGGCGCTGCCGCTCTGGTGGGTGCCATCGGCACCGCTCTTGGCAATATGGTCGGCTCTCTGACCGTTGGCAAGAAGAAGTATGCCGAGGTGGAGGAAGAAATCATCGCCCTGAAAGCTAAGTGCGACGACCTGCAGAAGCAGCTTCTGGATCAGGTTGAGGCAGACGAAGTGAACTTCCTGCCCCTTGCCAAGGCTTACGGCATCCCTAAGGACGATCCCGACCGTGACCGCATCATGGAAGAAGCCACCATCATCGCCTGCTCCACTCCTATGAAGATTATGGAGCTGTGCTGCGAAGCCATCGACTGCATTGCCGTGTTTGCCGAGAAGGGCAGCCGTCTGGCAGTTTCCGATGCCGGCTGCGGCGCTGTGTGCTGCAAGGCTGCGCTGCAGGCTGCATCTTTGAACGTGTTCATCAACACCAAGACCCTGAAAAACCGGGATGTGGCTGAGGATATGAACCGTCACGCCAACGTGATGCTGAACAAGTACGGTCAGCTCGCTGACGAAATTTTCAACACCGTGAAGGCCGGTTTCGGTCAGTAAGCGGACGAAGGAGGAAAATACTATGGCAAAGCAACTGCTGGGCAAGGAAGTTAACGAGGCTCTGGTAGCCAATCTGCAGGCACGTACCGCCGCTCTGCGGGAAAAGGGCATCAACCCCTGCCTGGGTATCGTCCGTGTGGGCGCAAGACCCGACGACCTTTCCTATGAAAAGGGCGCTACCAAGAAGGGCGAAACCGTGGGCATCGATGTGAAGGTGTTCGAGCTTCCCGAAGATGCCTCCAGAGAGGACGTTCTGGCTGTGATTGATCAGGTCAATGCCGATGATACCGTTCACGGTGTGCTGATGTTCCAGCCCTTCCCTGCACATCTGCGTCCTTATCAGAGAGAAATCTGCAACCGTCTGGATCCCAAGAAGGATATGGACTGCCTGACCGATCTGAGCAGCGCCGGCGTCTATCAGGGCCGCAGCGATCTGGGCTATGCCCCCTGCACCCCTGCCGCCTGCATGGAGATTCTGGACCACTACGGCATCGACTGCAAGGGTAAGTCCGCTGTGGTTATCGGACGGAGCCTTGTGGTGGGCAAGCCTGCCGCTATGATGCTCATTGGCAAGAATGCCACCGTCACCGTCTGCCATACCAAGACCGTGGATACCGCCGCTGTCTGCCGGGAAGCGGATATCATCATTTCCGCTGCCGGTGTGCTGGGCAGCCTGACCAAGGACTATGTCCGTCCCGGTCAGATCGTCATTGACGTGTCTATGAACTGGAACCCTGAGAAGATTACTTCCAAGGGCAAGGGCGGTATGTCCGGCGATGCGGTTTACGAGGAAGTCGAGCCCATCGTGGAAGCCATCACCCCCGTCCCCGGCGGTGTCGGCGCCGTCACCACCACCGTGCTGATGAAACACGTGGTCGAAGCCGCTGAGAAGATTTAATATATTCCCAAAAGGGGCTGCCTCAAAAGCGATTGAGGCAGCCCCTTCTTTGTGCGTATAAATGGGATGATAAATTGTTGTTTGAAGAGCAGAACCCCCGGACGTGTCATCCTGAGCGGAGCGAAGCGGAGTCGAAGGATCTCAAGCGTAAAGATTGCGAATCTGTCGGGAAATATACAAAAACCAAACAAATAGATCCTTCGACTCGCTTACGCTCGCTCAGGATGACATACGTTTTCGGTGCGAGGGTAGTCTTTCAAACAACAATTTATCGTATAAGCAAACGAAACGGGTGTGCGGTTGGGATCTTGCGTTGGTTTTATTGGCAGGTAACGTCAATCTGGCACATTTCACGGTCAGAAGTACGGAAATGGTTATTTTGCTCAACTATTTACTTTTTCTTTGTACATTTCTCCTATTTTCAACAAATAAGAAAAGAATGTAAGATTCTGGTTCGTTTATGTGTCTATATAAGTAGAAACCTTTTTGGGAGGGTAATTATGAAAAAGACGGTTATTATTCTGGTGCTGCTGGCTTACTGCCTGACCTTTGGTGTGCCTGCATTTGCCAAAACCGCAATTGCGGATGCCTTTGACGTAGACGCTGAAACCAGAGCGCTGTTGGGGGCTTCTGAAGAGGATACCGTGTTTCAGGTATATGGCGGTTACTTTCTTTACGGTTTTGCAATTGAACGGTCGTTGGATGAAACATTCGCTGATGGGTGGTCTCTGTCCAGAACGTTCTATGTCATAGCATCACAGGATGAAACCGGAGAAACCGCCATAAGCAGCAAATACTTGGAAGATGGCGAAGTAAAGGATACAGCGGGCACATATTATTCTGAATTTTACGAATTGAGCAATCAGAATGACCGAATTTTAGGTGTACTGGGCAGGTTTGTAAAAGCGAATAAAATAATATATATGAGTGGCTTAGACACACTCATCTACTACGAAACCAATATCGGAGATTACATATACTATACAGGAAATCTGAAATTGCCCAACGAGGATGCCGTAGAGTTTTTAGTGCCTCTGAAGGAATTTGGCACTCTGGCAAGGGCAGTCATGAGAACGAGAGGCACCACAGGCGTTTCCGGGCCGGACCGATGGGCCGAATGGGTGGCGGATTGGGCACCGTATAACCTGAGCCATTACACCTACCGACCCCCGCTGCTGATTTTGTGTGGGGCGCTTCCTGTCCTTCTGCTTGCCGGGGGCGGCGTATGGCTTGCCCTGCGGCATCGAAAAAAATCCTGCACCGGAGATAACGAAGCGGAAGCTTTCCCCGGCTAATCCTTAAAGCAATCCCCACTGCCGAACCGGGCAGTGGGGATTTGTTTTATTCGTATGTAACGTCAATCTGGCACATTTTCATGGTCATCAGGGCGGCGAAGTGGCTTTCTGGGGTGACACCGGCGCAGCAGGTGGCATCTACGGAAAGGGCGGCATCGGGGTACTTTGCCTTGAGAATCAGTGCGTTGGATACCACGCAGATATCCGTACAAAGTCCCACCAGCTCAATTTGTTCGGGATTGCCCAGATCCCAGTGGGGGTAGCCGAAATTGGGCTTGTCAATGACCGCACAGCCGGGGACGTACACCCCATCGGCAATCTGCCAGCCCTCACTTCCCCGAATGCAGTGCTTCACCGGCAGCTTTTGTCCTTCGGGGGTTTGCAGATAGTCCTCACCGTGGGTATCACGGGTGAAAACAATCTCCCAGCCCTGCGCCTGACGAAGCCGGATTTTCTCCTTCACCGGCTCTACAATTTCCACAGCCTCCGGTGTCCCCAGTGCCATGTTGATAAAGTCATTTTGCATATCAACGACAATCAAAACCTTCTTCATGTCCATTCCTCCGTAATACTTCTATGATTCCTTTATTGCAGAATCTCCCCGGCGGGAAAATCCGTCGGGGAGGTTGCTTTAATTCTGGTTGTTCCGCAGGTGGGGGTACTTCAGCAGTACCATGGCACCGGCGTAGCGGGTATCGTCGGTATCGTATTTGGACATCTTGCGAACCTTGCCGAAGCAGTAGATGTACATAAACACCACAAAGCCCAACAGCAGCAGCGTGGCAATGCCGGAATCGACGGAGCAGCAGAAATTATAGAAGCCGTGGAAGCAGATGGGTACCACCAGACACAGCAGCCGCTCCTTTTTGGAGGAAAACTCAGGGGCGTTGGGATCGATGGCACCGGTGCTCTTCAGGTTTTTCTCCAGAATTCTCGCCTTGTCCTTCATGTGCCAGAGGCTGTAGTAGTAGCCCATCATCACAGCGAAGAACATATGACCCGGCACGGAGAGGATGGCTCTGGCAACCGCGTTGCCCCAGCCGTTTTGCACCACATACAGCACGTTTTCCAGAGCGGCAAAGCCCAGAGAAACGAATACCGCATAGATAATGCCGTCAAACAGGCTGTTGAAATGCTTGTTCTTCCGGGTAATCAGCAGCAGGAACAGGAATTTCAGACCTTCCTCCACCAGCGCGACACCGAAGAACATACTCACCAAATTGTAGACATAGTACATCGGCCCCTCGATGACCACGGTATCTCCAACCTCCACTATGAAGGGGGCGAAGATTGCGTCAATAATGCCGCCGAAAATTACCTCCACAATCACAGCCGGGAAGCAGCTCACCGCACCCAGACCGAACAGCAGCAGTAAAAGCCCAATGGGTTCTTTTTCTACCCGGTCTTTGATGAAGATGTAGATGCACAGCCCCAAAGCCGGAAGCAGAGCAGCACAAATCAGCAAAATAGTATTCAGATCCATAGTTTTATCTCTCCTTATCTTTAATTGTTATCGTTTATTCGCCTGCGCGATGGTTCTGTCCTGAATCAGGAGCAGGTCGGTCAGAATGGTGTTGGACAGCAGGAAGCCCTCCGGGGTCAGCCGCCAGCGGTCGTTGATGCGGACGGTGTGTCCGGAGGAGAAGTATTCCTCCAGCTTTTCCTCTAAGGGGGCGAAGGGAAGCAGGTAACGCCTCTCGTATTCCGCTCCGGTGATGCCCATGGTGGTACGCAGACGGGTAATGAGATATTCTCCGGCACGCTCTCTGGGGGGAATCTCCTGCAAATCCCGAATGACCTGACCGCCGGTTTCGATGCCCTCGACATAGGCAGCCAAATCCTTGACGGTGTCGAAGCGCTTTCCGGCAAAGTCGGAGCTTGCCGCAGGGCCAAAGCCCAGATATTCGCCGCCGGTCCAGTATTTCAGATTGTGCTTGGAAGCCATGCCCCGCTGGGCAAAGTTGGAGATTTCGTACTGCCGGTAGCCCTTACGCCGGAGCAGCTCCACCGCTGCCAGATACATATCCGCCTGGGTTTCATCGTCGGCAATGCCGCACTGATCCCGATAGCTGTACAGAGGGGTACCTTCCTCCACCCGAAGACCGTAGCAGCTCATATGCTCAGGCTCCAGCTCCAGCACATGGCTCAGGGTATCCAGCCAGCCCTGCAGGGTCTGACCGGGAAGCCCGAACATCAAATCCAGAGAAAGGTTATCAAAGCCTGCCTTACGGCACAGCTTTACCGCGGTCTGCACGTCCTCGTAGGTGTGGGGTCTGCCAAGCTGCTGCAAAATGGCATCGTCATCGCACTGGACACCGATGCTTACCCGGTTAAAGCCCTCACTTCGAAGCCGCCGCAGCAGCCGCCGGGAGATGGAGTCCGGGTTTGCCTCAAAGGTAATCTCTGCCCGGGGGCTGACATCAAAGCTCTGACGTACCGCTGAGAGAATTGCTGCCAGACCGTCCGCACCGAAAAAGCTGGGAGTACCGCCGCCGAAGTACACCGTGTCCACCCGATAGCCGGGAGTCAGCGGGCCGGTTTCCTTGATGTGGCGGCAGATTGCCCGAAGATACCGGTCCATGACGGTATCATCCCGGTCGGTCAGGGAGTAGAAGTCGCAGTATTGGCATTTACTGCGGCAAAAGGGAATGTGAATGTAGATGCCAAGGGGTGTTTTTTCGCTGCGGGGGAAAATGGGCATAATCGTACCTCTTCATTCAGATGGAAGCTCTGGGGGTGGCAGGGTCTACCGCAATGGGCATCCAGATATGGGTTTCCTGAGCCAGAAGCTCCCGGTTTTGGTCATAGATGGCGGAGCTGAGAAGATTTCCGTGGTCATCGTAGGTCAGCTCCTGCGTCCGGAGCAAATTGCTGTCGGCATCGGTGGTGGTTCGGGTTTCCTTGCCACCGTCATAGGTGTAGGTGACGATGCTTTGCAGCTCCCCCTCCAGATTATACGTCCGGCTTTCCGTCAGCGTGCCTTCGGAATCGCAGGTACAGATCGTGTAGGCACTCAGCTCGCCGTTGATGTACAAATCCTCCCGGAAGAGCGTGTGGTTTTCATCGTAGGTGTACTCCGTCCTGCGCTCGTAATTCTGGGAGGGCGCTTTGGCGGTGACACTGACCCGAAGCCCCTTGCCCCAGGTGTATTCCGTGGCGGTCATGAGCTTGCCTTCGGTATAGGCGTAAGTCCCCAGTACCTGACCCTGCTCATCGTAGGTGTACTCAATGACGGAGGCTTTTCCCTCCATGGTGGTCTCCCAGCGCAGGGGATTGCCGTTTTCGTCGCAGGTGACCTGATAGCGCAGGCTTTCCTTGTCGTTGGTAGAGATGACCACCTGGGTCAGACAGTCCTGCGCATCGTACAGATACCGGGTACGGGTGGTGGTATCTCCGTAGGTCTGGGTGATTTCCGTGTGGACGTATACGGTTTTGGTGACAGGGTCGGAGGCACGGGGGAAACTGCTTTCCTCAACGGGGTCAGAACCGCAGGCACACAGCAACCCTGCCAGCAGAAATAACGCAACAGCAAGGATCTTTCTCATATCTCTGTCTCCTTGTGTTGGACGGGACAATCAATCCTCGTCCAGCTTCAGAACTGCCATAAAGGCTTCCGAAGGCACGGCTACCGTACCGAATGTACGCATCCGCTTTTTGCCCTCTTTCTGCTTTTCCAGCAGCTTTTTCTTACGGGTGATGTCGCCGCCGTAGCACTTGGCAAGCACGTCCTTACGCAGAGCCTTGATGGTCTCACGGGCGATGATCTTGCCGCCGATGGCAGCCTGCACCGGAATCTCAAACTGGGCTCTGGGAATATTGTCCTTGAGCTTTTCGCAGATTTTCCGGGCACGGGGGTAGGCATTGTCCGCAAAGAGGATGAAGCTTAAAGCGTCCACAATGTCGCCGTTGAGCAAAATGTCCAGCTTCACCAGACGGCTGGGGCGGTAGCCGATAAATTCATAGTCCAGACTGCCGTAGCCCCGGGTACGGGACTTCAGCGCATCAAAGAAATCATAAATGATCTCGTTCAGGGGCATATCATAATGCAGCTCCACCCGGTTGGCATCCAGATAACTCATATCCTTATACTCACCCCAGCGCTGCTGGCACAGGTCCATAATATTGCCCACATATTCCTGGGGGGCCATGAGGGTAACCTTGACAAAGGGTTCCTCAGCCAGCTCGATCTCCATGGGATCGGGATAGTCCAGTGGGTTGTCCACCATCAGTACCTCGCCGGT
>JAFULI010000015.1 GCA_017473455.1 Oscillospiraceae bacterium | reverse complement strand
TGATTTTCTTAAAGAAAATCACATCGCCGCAGGCGATAACGACACATTTTTCTGATTGCCCTCTCAGTCACGCCTTACGGCGTGCCAGCTCTCCCAAAGGGAGAGCCAAGTCGCCTGTGTTGTAAGTTAAACAACAATTTCCCTTACAAGCCCGAAGGTTACAAAACGTTTTCTTTTTTTTCACTTTACCTTCCCCCGGGAACGTGGTATACTGTATGGTGCAGTTTATTTTTTCCGGGGGAAAAGATTATGAAACAAGTAAAACGAAAATCCAGGCAGCTCAACACACCCCAGAAAAGCTGGCCTGTGCTGCTGTTGGCGTTTTTAATTCCCTTTATCGGGATGTGCGCCGTGATGGTGGCTTTTAAGGTCGAACCCTTCGGGGACAACCGGGCTTTTCTGTACTGTGACGAGTACCACCAATATTACCCCTTCTTCGTTTCCTATCGGAAGGCTTTGCTCAGCGGTGAGTCTTTGCTGTGGAACTGGGATGTCGGCGCAGGCGGTGAGTATCTGGGCTTGATTGCTTACTACCTCGGTTCTCCTTTGAATCTGCTGAGCGTATTCGTTCCTGAAAAGTATACGCTGGAGCTGTTCGCCATTCTGATGCCCGTCCGTCTGGGCTTGGCAGGACTGTTCTTTGCCATCTTCCTGAAGAAGATTTTCAACAAGAATGACATTTCCATCGCTCTGTTCGGTGCGTTTTACGGACTGTGCGCATGGGCGCTGAGCTATCAATGGAACGTCATGTGGCTGGACACCTTCGCCCTGCTGCCGCTGGTCATTCTGGGTACGGTGAGTCTGCTCCGTGACCGTAAGTTTGTACTGTATACCTTCACGCTGTTCCTGTCCGTTGCCATTAACTATTACATCGGTCTGTTCACCTGCATATTTGTACTGCTGGTGTTTATCTGCTACGAGATTTGCCGGTATCGGGGCTTGGGGCGGCTGGCTGCGGATCTGGGCTGGATTGCTCTGTTCTCCATCGTCGCCATCGGCATGACGGCATTCATCTCCCTGCCCACCTTTATGGCGCTGCAAAAGACCAGCTCCGGTGTCAACTCCTTCCCGGAGGGCTTCAAACTCAATCTGGTGAACCTTTCCACCGACTTCCCCTATACAAAAGAGGCTTGGGATGCCTTCAACGCCGCAAAGGAAAGCGGTGCCGGCTTCCTGACCCTGGCAAAGGACTGGATCGTTGCCGCTGCCTGCTCCGTTCCTCCCCTGCTGCAGGGTATGTATCTGGTTGCCGGAGGTATGACCGGTGGCATGGCGCACAATTTCAAAGCTACGGAAGGTCTGCCCAACATCTACTGCGGCATCTTCGCCATTGTAATGGCATTTCTGTTCCTGACCTCCAATAAAATCCGTCTTCGTGACCGGATTTGCTCCGTGGCGCTGCTGGTCTTCCTGATGCTCAGCTTCCTGAGCCGTCAGCTTGACTATATGTGGCACGGTTTCCACTTCACCAACATGATTCCCTACCGGTTCAGCTTTTTGTTCAGCTTTGTGCTGCTGTACATGGCATATCAGGCATGGGTCATTCGGGACAGCTTCAAGGTCTGGCAGTTGGTGGTTGCGGGACTTTTCTCCCTTGCGGTGGTGCTGTGCTGCAGCAAAATCACAGAGCCGGTGACCATTGCTTACAATGCGGTGTTCCTGATTTTGAGCATCGGTCTGTTCGTATTCATCCTGCTGGAGCGGAAGCTCTCAGCGCCGGAGGAGGCGGAAGCCGACGCTCAGGGACTGATGAGAATTGCCAAGCGGCGCAACGTTCTTGCAACGTTGGTGCTGACTGTGGTGCTGGGTCTGGAAATCATTCTGAATCTGGCAAACTTCGGTTTCCGCTTCAGCTACACCAGTATCACCAGCTACCCCAGAGGCACCGGAAATGCCATTTCCACCATCGGCTACATGAAATACCGGGAGCGGAACAATCTGTTTTACAGAGCGGAAGCTACCCACACCCAGACCCTCAACGACGGCGCGCTGAACGGCTACCACGGCATTACCACCTTCTCCAGTGCCGTCAACAGCAATTCCACCCGATTTATGATGGCGCTGGGTCTGGGAGCAGGAGTAACTGCCAACCGCTACGCCTATGAGGACACCTCCCCGGTGACCAACCTCTTCCTGAATCTGAAATACATGATCGATCGGGAAGGCAATGTGCCGGAGAACTCCTACTTTGAGGAGATACACAGCTTTGGAGATGTCACTCTGCTGGAAAATCAGGCATATCTGCCTTTGGGCTTTTTGGCAAACTCCGAAATTCAGGATTGGGACATGGAAGCCTCCGGCAACTCCTTCGACCATCAGACAGACCTGTTCAACCTTGCCACAGGGCTGAATGCACGGCTGTTCCAGAGGATTCCCGCCGGCTGCATCTCCATTACCTCGGAAGACGTGGAGCTGTTCAATACCAACGAAGCCGGCGGCTATACCGCTTACTTCAAGGATAACGAAGGCACCATTACCTATGCCATGACCATGATCACCGACGGTCTTTTGTGTCTGGATGCGGACGTATTTGACAGCAACGACATTGAGATTTACAAGGATGGCACCACCAAAGTTCTCAGCGAGAATATCGGTATGCCGCAAAATCTGGCGGTCTGCGAGGTCAAAGCCGGTGATATCATTGAAATCGATGTCAAGTGCAAGCGTTCCGACCGAAATTCCAGCGTGGACATTGACGCTGCCATTTTGAAAAAGGATGTGTTCATGAAGGGCTACGAGATTCTTAAGGCTTCCACTCTGGATCTGACGGAATTCTCCACCACCAAGGTTGCCGGTCACATTGACTGCAACCGGGAGGGTCTTGTGTACACCTCCATTCCATCCGACGGTTACTGGGAAGCCACCGTAGACGGTGAGAAAGTGGAAACCGTACTGGTAGGCAATTGTATGCTGGCTGTGCCGGTGACCGAGGGTGAGCATGAAATCGTGCTGCGTTACCGCAATCAGCCTTTCTATATCGGTCTGACGGTTTCCATTGTCAGCGGATTGATTTTCCTTGGACTGATCGCGCTGTCCGTGATTTATCCCCCCAACCCCGGAAAGTACGTCAAGCCCCCCAGACCCAGACGGGTCAGAAAGACCCCTCCCCTACCGGAAGCACCGGCTGCGGAGGTAACCGTTTCTCCGGAAGCTCCCCTTTCTCCGGAAGTTCCTGAGGACACAGAATAACACAAATGGGCTGTTGCAAAACCGCGTTTTGCAACAGCCCATTTTCGATTGGGATATCGGATATTTGACAGACAGGTAAATTGTTGTTTACGCTCCTGATCCCCAAGGATGACAGATCCGGGGTTTCTGCACTTCAAACAACACTTTACCCCATTTCTTTATGGAATACGCTTAGGGTTCGGTTCAGGATTCCGTTCAGGTGGGCGATGAGAATGCCGTAGTTGGTGATCGGGACGTTTTGGCTTTTGCAGGTTTGATATCGGGTTGCCATGTGGGTGGGGGTAAGCATACAGCCGCCGCAATGGATCACCAGCTTGTACGGCTCTAAATTCTCCGGGAAATCGCCGCCGCTGACAAAATGGAATTCCGGTTCACTTCCGGTATGACGGCGCAGCCAGCCGGGCAGCTTTACCGTACCGATATCCTCACATTGCCGATGATGGGTACAGCCTTCGGCAATGAGGACTTTATCTCCGTCTTTCAGGGTGTCTGCCACCGCTGCCCCTGCCACTGCCTGACAGAGGTTTCCCTTGAACCGTGCCATGAGAATGGAAAAGGAAGTCAGGGGAATTTCCGGCGGGACAATTGCGTTGACTTTTCCGAAAACCTGAGAGTCGGTGATCACCAGCTTCGGAGGCTGTGCCAATCGGGACAGCGTTTCCGTCAGCTCCGTATCCCGACACACAAGGGCGCAGGCTCCGGCATCCAGAATATCCCGAATGGTCTGCTGCTGAGGAAGAATCAGCCTTCCCTTCGGGGCGGCTTTGTCGATGGGTACAACCAAAACCACCCCATCTCCCGGGTTCAGCAAATCTCCCACAAGGTGTCCCTCCGACTGTCGGGGCTTGGCGGTTTGGGCAGCGAGGGAACGAAGCTCCCCTACCCCCTCCCCCGTCAAAGCACTGACACAGATTTCACCGCTGTTCCTTGGCAAAGCATTTGGCAGGTCGATTTTATTGCGGACAAGCAGGTAAGGAATTTGCCGCTCCCGCAGCAGGCTCAGAAGCGCCAGATCCGCTTCCGATACCGGCTCGGTGGCATCGGTGACCACAATGGCAAGGTCGGTTTTATCCAGCACCTTTTTCGCCTGCGCCACCCGAAGCGCTCCCAGCTCCCCCCGGTCATCCATGCCGGGGGTATCGATGATTTGCACCGGACCCAGAGGCTGCAGCTCCATGGCTTTGCTCACCGGGTCGGTGGTCGTCCCCTTCACCGGAGAAACCACCGAAAGTGACTGACCGGTAAAGGCATTGACAAGGCTGGATTTTCCCGCATTACGCCGCCCGAAAAAAGCAATATGCACCCGAAAGGCAGCAGCGGTTTCATTCAAATTGCTCATAAAGGCTTCCTCCCCCGGGTATCAGAAGCGGAAATCCCGGTTTCCGGCTTCGATTTGGGACAAACGCTCCAGCAGAATGCTTCGGGTTTTCTCCCGTGGGATGTTGGAAAGCTGGGCGGCAATCAGGGCTTCGCCAACGGTTCTGGTTTCTTCCGATGCGTAGTCCAGCAGATATTCTTTCAAAGTCATCAGGGCATTGGGCAGACAGCAATTGTTGATTTGACCGGACTTGCACAGCGCCATGAACCGGTCACCGGTACGTCCCTCCCGATAGCAGGCGGTGCAGAAGGAAGGAATTTTCCCCCGTTCCATCAGCCAGCGCACCACCTCGTCCAGAGTTCTGCGGTCGGAAAGATCAAACTGGGCGGTTTCCTCCTCAGGCTGGGTGTAGCCTCCCACGCTGGTACGGGAGCCGCCGGAAAGCTGGGAAACACCCAATTCCAGCAGCCGCTCCCGAACCGCGGGACTTTCCCGTGTGGACACAATCATACCGGTATACGGAACTGCCACCCGAATGCAGGCAACCAATTTCGCAAAGGTATCCTCGGAGATGCCGTTGTCAAATTCCTCCGGATCGATATCCTCCGCCGGACAGATCCGTGGCACGCTGATGGTATGGGGCCCGACTCCGTAGACCGCCTCCAGATGCTCCGCGTGCATCAAAAGACCGGCGAATTCATAGCGGTACAGTTCCAGTCCGAAAAGCACCCCAAGTCCCACATCGTCAATTCCTGCCTCCATGGCACGGTCATGGGCTTCGGTGTGGTAGGCATAGTTACTCTTCGGCCCGGTGGGATGGAGCTTTTCGTAGCTTTCTTTATGATAGGTCTCCTGAAAGAGAATATAAGTGCCAATTCCGGCTTCTTTCAGGCGGCGGTAGTTTTCCACGGTGGTGGCGGCAATGTTCACATTGACCCGACGGATGGCTCCGTTTTTATGGTGGATGCTGTAGATGGTTTGGATGGACTCCAGAATGTATTCCAGAGGATTGTTCACCGGGTCTTCTCCGGCTTCCAATGCCAGCCGCTTATGCCCCATATCCTGCAAAGCAATGACCTCCTGACGGATTTCCTCCTGGGTCAGCTTCTTTCGGGGGATGTGGGTATTCTTCTTGTGGTAAGGGCAGTACAGACAGCCGTTGACACAATAATTCGACAGATACAGCGGTGCGAACATCACAATGCGGTCACCGTAAAAATCCGCCTTGATTTGCTTTGCCAAGGCATACAGCCGCTGATTTCTGTCCTCCAGACGGCAGGCAAGAAGCACCGATGCCTCCCGATGGGTCAGACCCTTGCGCTGCTCTGCCTTATCCAGAATGGCATCGATGAGGGCAGCATTGCCGCAATTGGCATCGGCATAGGCAAGGGTATCCAGGATTTCCTGATGGTCTATAAATTCCTCCGCTTTGGGAGATCGGGGGTTATACATAAGGTTTCGTCCTTTCTATATGGTCACCACGGCTCAGGCTGAGGGTTCGGTCAATGGCTTGCAGGCTTTTGTCCAGCGCCTGCAGGCTTTCTGCCGCTTCCGTGCCGGTGGAGAGCTTATTGTCGTAGAGGGTGTAGTTTTTCCTTGCCTCCTCCGGGGAGAGGTTGGGCATACACACATTTGCCCCGGCGAGGAAGCCCTGCTCCCGTCCCTTGGGAAGCAAGGTGGCAAGGGCGGTGGTGGCAGGAAGCAGCACCCGGGGAAGCATCAGGCGAACCAGAGAAAGCAGATACAGCGTCAACTCCCCGTCCCCCGACGGCTCATTCCGGAAAGGGGTGTCCTTCTGGGGAAGAAACGGCCCGATGCCCACCATGTGGGGCCGGAAACTCTGGATGAAGAACAAGTCCTCTGCCAGCTCCGCCACCCCCTGACCGGGGGAACCTACCATGAAGCCGCAGCCCACCTGATAGCCAATCTCCTTCAGGTTTTCAAGACATTCCAGTCGGGTCTGCAGACTTTGCCGCTCCGGGTGCAGGTGGCGGTAGTGGGAGGTACTGGCGGTTTCGTGACGTAAAAGATAGCGGTCTGCCCCGGCATCAAACCAGCTTTGGTAGACCTCTTTGGGATGCTCTCCCACGGAGAGGGTCACGGCACAGTCGGGATAACGGGTCTTGATGGCATTGACCAGATTGGCAAGACGGTGAAAAGAATAGCCGCCGTCCTCCCCTCCCTGCAGCACAAAGGTGCGAAGCCCCAACCCATAGCCAACGGCACAACGCTCCAGAATGGTGTCCTCATCCAGTCGAAAGCGGTTTACATAACAATTCGACCGACGGATGCCGCAGTAATAGCAATCGTTACGGCAGTAGTTGGTAAACTCAATCAGACCACGGACGTAGACATCCCGTCCGTAATTGGCAAGGCAGGTTTCCTCCGCTTTCTTTGTCAGCATTGGCTGCAGGTGGGCGCGGTTTTCCAGCAGGTACACAAATTCCTCCCGGCTCAGGGCTTCTCCGGCAAGGAGTTTCTTCACCCCATCCATCATTTTCCCTCCGGCAGCTTGGCATACAGAGTCTTGGCGCTGACTCCCGGGAGCATCCCCAGCTTTCCCGAAAGGGTGCTGATGGCATCTCCGGGGGCATCCATGACGATGCTGATAATATTGACCCCCCGGTCACGGTAGGGAATCCCCATCCGTCCCACCACATAATCCTTATAGCTGTGGAGCAAGCGGTTGATTTGCTCCACGGAATCTTCACATTCCACCACAATTCCCAGCAGGGCAACACGGGTTTCCATGGCACAGCCTCCTTAAAAAACAACGACGTTCCCTAAAAAAGGAACGCCGAAAAAGCCCTGTTTCAGGGCGGTTTTTATAGCATCCCTTCCGTGTCAGGGGGTGACCTTTCACGTCAGAAAATTCGTTTACCCCACCAGTTTACCACACCCCCGACGGTTTGTAAAGACGGGAGAAGGTGGAAAGAGATGGGGCGATGCAGGAGAAACGGGATGTCCCGCCGGAACCCCGACCATGCAAAGTCACAGCGCAATGCTGAGCAGCCGGTTCGTCCAATTTGTTTTCCTCATGTTAATATCCTCCTTTTAGGAGGTTCAGCAGATCATCAAGGGTCTGCTCATTTACTTCCTTGATATATTGGGTAAATTCGTTCAGGATGGTTTTACCGATACCACGGTAATCCAACTCCAGAACCCTTTGGATTTCCCGTTTGCGAATCTCTTCGGGAACTTCATAAATCAGAAGAATCTGCTCCAATGCCCCCCGAATTCTTACCGGCAGCGGAGGGGAATCTCCGGTGGTCATCAGGATGGCATACTCAATGCCGGAAACCAGGTTTTCCGCTTCCGTGAACCGCTCCGCTGTCCAGCCGGAACATTGGTCTGCAAACAGCTTTTCCGCTCTGGCGGCATCATTCCTGCGGATGATTTCCAGCGGCATGGGATGGGTATAGGCACTGATATAGAATTCCTTTCCGATTTGGTTTTCTTCACAAATCGCCGCCATGGCTGTCAGCTCCAGACAAAATGCCGTCAGCTCACCGGTTCCCCCGTCCACCATGCGGTTCATCATCTTCCATTGAAAATCGCAGAGCATCTCCACCAACACCGCAAGCATATGCTCCTTGGTCGGATAATAAAAGGTGATATGTCCCGTACTGATGCCAAGCGCGTCACCGATGGACTTGCAGGTAGTCGACGAATACCCCACCTCCATAAATCTGGAGGTTGCCACCCGAACGATCTGCGCCTTGGTCACATTGATTTGCTTCTTCCTTGCCAAAAGTCAGCACCTCTTTTCCAAGTAAAATACTCATGAAGACATTCTAGCACGCATCCTAGAATAATGCAATAGCAAATATCGGTTTGGTAGGATAAATCGTTGTTTGAAGTTCAAATACGCATATGTCACTTGCCTCTCCCTATGGGAGAGGTGCCCCCGAAGGGGGCGGAGAGGGCATCGTGATTTTCTTAAAGAAAATCACATCGCCGCAGGCGATAACGACACATTTTTCTGATTGCCCTCTCAGTCACGCCT
>JAFULI010000118.1 GCA_017473455.1 Oscillospiraceae bacterium | reverse complement strand
GGGCCATGTGGCGGCTGTGAAGTATGTGACCACCCATACCGGCTGTGAGGTGTTTAACCTCGGCACCGGCACCGGCTACAGTGTACTGGACATGGTCAATGCTTTCCGCAATGTCAACAATGTGGCGCTGCCCTATGTCATCACCGACCGCCGTCCCGGCGACATTGCCACCTGCTACGCAGACCCTGCCAAGAGCCGTGCGCTTCTGGGCTGGGAGGCAACCCACACTCTGGAAGATATGTGCCGCGACTCCTGGAACTGGCAAAACAAAAACCCCATGGGCTATGATGCGTAATCAAACCTCCCCCGAATGCTCCACAGCGTTCGGGGGAATTTTTACGGGATATTTGTAAGATAAATTATTATTGTTTACCGGCAAGCCGGCAAACAACAATTCATCGCTGCGTTTATACCGCATGACGAAGGGGCTGCCTCAATCGTTTTGAGGCAGCCCCTTAAAGTATGTTGTTATACCCCCAGTAGGGCTTTGGCGAACAGGAAGTACACCAGCAGGGAAAGGGCATCGACGATGGTAGAGATGAAGGGACTTGCCATAACTGCAGGATCCAGCTTCATAGCTTTTGCCGCCAGAGGCAGCAGACCGCCTACAACCTTGGCAATGATAACCGTCACCGCAAGGGCGAGACATACCACCGCATCCACCATCAGGGTAATCTCCTGATTTTGCATCAGCAGATGGTCAACCAGCCAGATTTTCGCAAAGCACACCACTGCCAGAGAGATGCCGCAGAGCACCGCGGTGCGAATTTCCTTCCACAGCACAATGCCGATATCCCGGAATTTCAGTTCCCCAAGGCTCAGGGAACGAATCACCGTCACGCTGGACTGAGAGCCGGAGTTACCGCCGGTACCCATCAGCATGGGGATGAACGCGGTGAGCGCCACCTGTGCGGCAAGGGCATCCTCGAAAGCGGTGATAATCAGCCCCGTAAAGGTTGCCGACACCATCAGCAGCATCAGCCACGGAATTCGGTTTTTGAACAGCTCGAATACAGAGCTTTTCAGGTAGGTCTTTTCCGAGGGCAGCATACCGGACATGATTTCCATATCCTCGGTTGCCTCGTCTTCCATAACGTCCATCGCATCGTCGAAGGTGACGATACCAACCATGCGGTTTTCCTTGTCTACCACCGGCAGGGCGAGGAAATTGTACTTACTGAACATCCGTGCCACTTCTTCCTGGTCAGTGTGGGTGGTGACGGAGATCAGATTGGTTAACATAATGTCAGTAACGGGAGTTTCATCGTCCTCTGCCAGCAGCAAATCCTTCACCGTAATCAAACCGATGAGCTTCCGCCCTTCGGTGACGTAGCAGGTGTAGATGGTTTCCTTATCCACACCCTGACGGCGAATACGCAAAATAGCTTCCCCAACGGTCATGTGGGGACGCAGAGAAACGTACTCCGTGGTCATAATCGAGCCGGCGGAATTTTCCGGATAACACAAAATCTGGTTGATGGTATTTCGCATTTCCGGGTCTGCCTGCTTCAGAATCCGCTTGACCACGTTGGCAGGCATTTCCTCTACCAGGTCGGCGGCATCGTCCACATACAGCTCATCCAAAACTGCCTTCAGCTCATTGTCGGAAAAGCCCAGAATCAGAAGCTCCTGAGCATCCGGCTCCATTTCAACAAAGGTTTCCGCTGCCTGCTCCTTGGGAAGCAGACGGAACATCAGGGGAATTTGCTTCTCCTCCAAATTGGAGAACAGCGCGGCGATATCGCTGGGGTTCATGGTCACCAGAATATCCCGCAGAGTTGCGTACTTCTTATCCTCCAGCATTTTCTGGAGGGCTTTTTGCACGATTTCAAATCGTTCTGCCACAGGTGTTTCCTCCTCCTTCAAAAATAAAGTACGGAGCAACACACCGGGAAAATGAGGCTACACCCCCACTATGGACGAGGGTGTATATCTACTTCGCCCGGGTATGCCGCTACTACTGCCCGCGTCCATGTTTTTCCCTCCTTTTAGAATCATATCGTATTTATTTTATAACCAAAACCCAAGGTTGTCAACCTTGGGAGGCAGAGAAAATCTTCGAGGCAGAAAAATCTTCAAGCCGCAAAGATCATCCATCCCAGTCCCCTTCACAAACGATGCCAGCCTCTGTGGGATAAATTGTTGTTTAACTTACAACACAGGCGACTTGGCTCTCCCTTTGGGAGAGCTGGCACGCCGTAAGGCGTGACTGAGAGGGCAATCAGAAAAATGTTAGAATTTTTCTGGTTTTCAGGAAAATGTGTCGTTATCGCCTGCGGCGATGTGATTTTCTTTAAGAAAATCACGATGCCCTCTCCGCCCCCTTCGGGGGCACCTCTCCCATAGGGAGAGGTAAGTGACATATGCGTAATTGAACTTCAAACAACAATTTATCGCAGCATGCTTACGAAAACGGATACACCCCCACCGTATCATGGGTGGGGGTGCCGGTATGGGGTACGCCTTCTGTTACGCAGAGAGTGCCGGGATCACTGGCAAGTCAGGATGGCGCAGAGCTGCTCTACTGCTTCGTCATAGGTGTCGAAGCTCACAACATAGTCGCACAGCTCGGCATTTTGCTGCTCATACTCAATCGCGGTAAGGCGGTTGACCTTGTCCTCAATGGAGGAATTCTTTCGCAGAATGGATGCCATCAGGGCCTTCCGGTTGCGTTTGATATAAATGGTGGTGACGTTTTTGAAATGGGTCTTCAGCGACATAGCGCCACAGATATCCATGGTGGTCAGCACCCGTTTCCCCTGCGCCAGAATCTGCTCTACGTCTGCTTTCCGGGAGCCGTAGCCCTGTCCGGCATACATGGTGGACTGGAACATCTCACCGCTTTCGCACATGGTGCGGAAGGTGTCCAAAGAAACGTAGTTGTACCAATCGTTACGCTCCACTGCGGTGGGGTCGTTGGTGGTGTAGCTGACCAGCTTTTCATAGCCGGGAGTACGGGCAAGAAATCGGGTGGCGATTTTGGATTTGCCGCTGCCGGAGGGGCCTACCAGTACCACGATACTGGGGGCGGCTTTGGGGCAATCCTGAGAAGTGATACTGTAGCTTTCCGCAATGACCTCCACCAGCTTCAGGAACTCCTCGTAGTTGTTTACGGCGAGCATTCCCGTTGCCTCCTGATTCCAGGGGCGGCGCATGAGGATGGGGTATTTGGCACCGGAATTGAGGATATTGTGCATGGCATCGTCAAAAAGGATGTCGGTGTGGATCTTATCCTTGGAAGAGCCCATGTAGATATGCTCCGGGGGGATTTCCGGGAATTCATCCAAAATCCGACGGGCACGGATGCCCATGAATTCCGGAGGGACGGCGGTGCAGATGTAGACCTCTGTCATTTGGGACAGCCGGCGAACGAATTCCTTCGCCCCCTCATAAACCGGCTGGGTGCGGTAAAATTCCGGGTCCCGGAAATAGGGGTAGATGGAGTCTGCACGGGTACCCTGCTTGCCCCAACGCTCCTTTTCGTAGATGGTCATGGGAGGGTCGAATTTGTATTTTTCGTTGGCAAGACGGATGGCATAAGCGGTGCATTCCATCAGAAGGTCGTCTACATCCAAAGCGGTGGATAGTCTGTACTTTCTGCTCATAATGCTTGCTCCTTTCGGTTGGGGTTAGAAATAGCAGCCTGCTGCGTTTGATACAGAAACACAGAAAGCTGCTATTGGTGGTATTATACAGATAAACAACCGAGTTGTCAAGCCTTTTTATGCAAAAGCACAACGGAGATTATCGGAAAAGGCGTTCGTTGAGGAAAATCACCGGGATTTGGGTCTGTGCGTGGATGGAAGCGGTGTTTTGCTGGGTCTGGTTGTAGAACCGATAGATTTTTGCCTGGTTGGGCGTGACCAAAAGGTTAATGCCTTCCTTGATGGTATCCGCCCTGCCGGACTGGACTATGGCAAGGATACTGGCAAGAATTTTAGGGTTGGTATACTCCGCACCCACCGGGCAGTCGGTGCAGGCGTAGAAGTGGCTGTACAGCTCCACGCTGAGGCGGTAATAGTCCTGCAGAGCCTTGTTGAAATTCCGGCGGTTTACCACTTTCATCAAAATACCGCCTGCCACCATAGGCGCACCCAGAATCAATCCCACAATTCCCATAATCAAAGGAGCATCGTCAGAGCGCACATCGTAATAGGTAAGGATGCCTCCCAACAGCAGAATCAAGCTCATACCGGACACGATGCAGCCCCAGATCAGCAGCGCATTTCGGGCGCCCCGGGCATAGTGGTTGACCCGTCTGCAGGCATTCTCGAAGGCATCGTAGGCTCCCTGCTTGGGAGAAAAGTAATCAATCAAACGGTTGAGGATGGCAGTTTCATTCTGGCGCAGCAGGTTCTTGTGGCTCTGGTACTGCTGGGCATAGGTATCCGCAACGGGTTGGGGCGGTAACGTACCCTGACAGACCGGCAGAGCATGACCGCAGTGGGCACAAAACCGAACATCGTCCGCCACAGTGCCGCCGCAATTGGGACAAAACATAAGCATTCTCCTTTCTGTTTCTATCTCTACTTTACCACGTTTTTCCTGAAGCGGAAAGAGGGAAAATATTATTTCTCAAGACTCCGGTAATGCAATAGATAAATTGTTGTTTAACTTACAACACAGGCGACTTGGCTCTCCCTTTGGGAGAGCTGGCACGCCGTAAGGCGTGACTGAGAGGGCAATCAGAAAAATGTGTCGTTATCACCTGCGGCGATGTTATTTTCTTTAAGAAAATCACGATGCCCTCTCCGCCCCCTTCGGGGGCACCTCTCCCATAGGGAGAGGCAAGTGACATATGCGTAATTGAACTTCAAACAACAATTTACCTTGCAGCCAAAGAAATAACCCTTCGAACAGAAATCCCCTTCCGGGGGTTCGGAAGGGGTTTTTTATTTATTCTGCCGGGGAGAGGAATTTGGAGTAACCCTCTCCGTACTGCACGCATCGGGAAACCCGGCTCAGGGTGGCGGAGGAGATATCCGCTTCCGCGGTAACCTGAGCATAGGTTTTGCCTGCCATCAGGAGCTTGGCGGCATAGACCCGCTCTGCCATTTTTTCCAGCTCCTTGGCGGTGCAAAGGTCATTGAACAGCAGGCGGCAATCCTCCGCTGTCTCCATGGAGGCAATGAGCCGCATCAGCTCTTGTATCTTTTCCTGCTTGTTTTCCATGGCAATCCTCAGTAGATATTCTGGGTGCCCTGCAGGAAGGCTTTGGTCTTTTCACTTCTGGGATTACCGAAGACCTCCTCCGGTGTGCCCATCTCCTCAATAACACCGTCTGCCATGTAAATCACCGTATCTGCCACGTTTCGGGCAAATTCCATCTCGTGGGTAACCACAATCATGGTGGTGTCCCGATCCTTCAGGGAACGGATGACCCGAAGAACCTCTCCCGTCAGCTCCGGGTCAAGGGCGCTGGTAGGCTCATCAAAGCACAGCACCTCCGGCCGCAGGGCAAGGGCACGGGCAATGGCGACACGCTGCTGCTGACCGCCGGAAAGCTGATAGGGGTAGCTCTCCAGCTTATCGGACAGACCCACCTGCTCCAGCAGTCCCCGGGCGGTGGCATCGATTTCCTGAGGCGTACCCTTTTTCAGCAGAGTGGGGGCAAGGGTGACGTTTTGCAGGACATTGTACTGGGGAAACAGATTGAAGTTCTGAAACACCAGCCCGAAGTGCAGACGGTTTTGACGGATGGCTTCGTCGGAAAGGGTGGTATCATCGCTGCCGTCGAAGAGAACCTTGTCCCCAACGGTAATCGTGCCCACATCCGGAAGCTCCAGAAAATTCAGACACCGCAAAAGGGTCGTCTTACCGCTGCCGGAGGAGCCGATGATGGCAAGCACCTCGCCCTTCTCCAGAGAAAAGCTGATGCCCTTCAGGACTTCTGTTTTCCCGAAGTTCTTTTTGATATCGTTAACGGTCAATAGTGCCATAGTTTAACTCCTGAAGTATTTCAGCTTCTTTTCCACCTGCCCAAGCACAATGGTCAGAATGCCCACAAACAGCAGGTAAAATACGCCGGTGTAGAACAGCGGCCAGACCATGGCTTTTGTAGCTGCCAGTTCCTTTGCCTGCTTGATGATTTCGCAGACGATGATACAGTTGGCAAGGGCAGTGTCCTTGATGAGGGTGATGATTTCGTTGGACATTGGCGGCACGATCCGCTGGATCACCTGCTTGAGAATGATTTTACGGAAAATCTGGGACTTGGTCAGACCCAGCACATAACCTGCCTCATACTGTCCCCGGGAGATGCTCTCGATGCCGCCCCGATAGATTTCGGAGAAATAGCAGGCGTAATTGATGGTAAAGGCAATGAGCACCGCCACAATCCGCCCGGCATCGCTGATACTGTAATTCTGAAAGAAGAAACGGTCCATGTGACTGAAAACCGGGGTTTGGAACAGCAGTCCCGGTACATAATAGATGATGAAAATCTGAAGCATCAGGGGGACACCCCGAATAATCCAGACAAAAACCTTGGATACGGCTTTCAAAGGCTTGCACTTGCTCATAGAACAGAAGGCTATAGGCAGACCAAGCGGTGCGCCGCAAAGCAGCGTCACCGCAAAGATCAGCAACGAGATCAGAAAGCCGTCCCAGAGGAATAAGGTTACTTCCCAAAAGGACATAATACGATCTCCAAATTTTCGTTATTTCTGGTCAGAGAAATCGGTAACAGCGGTGGTTTCCACACCGTACTGCTTGGCGAGCTTGGTGATGGTGCCGTCAGCAGCCAGCTTTTCCAACTGCTCGTTGACCTTGGCGGTCAGGTCGCTGCCCTTCTTGAAGCCGATGGCATAGAATTCCACGTCGCTGCTCAGACCGTCTACGATGGTCAGAGAAGCATAGTCGCCCTGACCGGCATAGCTCTTGGCAAGCTGGGCATCCACAACGGCAAACTCAGCGGTACCGGCATTGACCTCGAACAGGCAGTCGGTCTGCTTGGTGAAGCTCTTGGTGGTGACACCCTCGAAGGCCTTGGCATAGGATTCGCCAGCGGAGCCACCCTCTACGGCAGCAGTCTTGCCGTTGAGATCTTCAGCCTTGGTAATGCCGGCATCGGTCTTGGCAACGATGACCTGACGGTTTTCCATGTAATTGTAGGAAAAGTCCACCTTCTCGGAGCGGAGAACGCCGTCGTCATCGGCGGTGTTGCAGGTGAAGCCGTTCCATACGCAGTCGATGGTGCCGGAGTCCAGATCGGTGTACTTGCTGTTCCAGTCGATTTCCTGGAAGATGACCTCGTAGCCCAGGTTCTCAAAAACAGCCTTGGCAAGGTCGGTGTCGAAACCGATCAGCTCGCCGCTCTCGTCCAGATAGTTCATGGGAGCGTAGATGGTGTAGCCAACCACGACGGTTTCCTTTTTGTCCTTGGCGGACTGGCAGCCGGCAAAGCACAGAGCAACCAGCATCACAGCCAGAGTCAAAGCAATGATCTTTTTCATAATTCCATTTCCTTTCTTGTTTCCCCAAAGGGGTGCTTGATGGAATGCATTATACTTTACCAAGATAAAGTTGTAAAGTATTTTTGCCCGGAAAAAAGCAAATTCGGCACAATGCATAATTTACGGAGGGTCGCTTTGATACTTTATCGTGATAAAGTACAGACCGGGTGCCGCAATTCCCCCTTGCCCGCTCAGCTTGACAATCCGTTCCGGCAGAAGGATAAATTGTTGTTTACACAACAAATGAATAATGAATATTGAATGATGAATAATTGAGGTATCCACTTCGTGGATGAATTCAAAATTATATTTCCGAAGGAAATACCACTATTATTCATTATTCATCATTCATTAGCTGTG
>JAFULI010000117.1 GCA_017473455.1 Oscillospiraceae bacterium | reverse complement strand
GGAGCCGTCACCATCGACTTCAACACCACCGACTGGACGCAGAAGGGCGAGTATTACTATTACAACACGAAGCTGGCGCCGGGCGCATCCACGGAGTATCTGTTTGAGAAGGTGACGTTCAACGGTTTGATGGATAACCGTTATCAGAACGCGGAGATCACGGTAGACGTAACGGCCTATGCGACCCAGGTAGCGAACAACGGCAGCACTGCTCTGGAAGCCGCGGGCTGGCCGGGTTAAGGAAGGAGGACAAGAACGATGAAGAAGAATAGAATCCTTGCCCTGCTTCTGGCAGTGGTCATGGTCATCGGCATGGTTCCCACGGCCTTCGCCACGGAGACCAGCACCGACGAGTCCTCCGAACTGACCACCTATGAAAAGGAAGAAGGACAGATTGATCCTCAGAATGAAGAAGACGAGGACGAAAACGACGGTAATACGGATGGTAACACCGAGGGTAACACCGAAGGCAATACCGAGGGTAATACAGATGGTAACGCCGATGGTAACACTGACGGTAATGCTGAGGGTAATACCGAAGGCAATACCGACGGCAATACCGATGGCAACACCGATGGCAATACCGACGGCAATACAGACGGCAACGCTGACGGAAACGCCGATGATAATACTGACGGCAGCACCGACGGAAACGAGAAACCCAAGACGTTTGGCGAGACCCTGCTGGTAATCGACAATGTTTCCGATCTGCTGATCGAAATGTGCAAGGACGAAAGCATGGAAGCCCTGCTGGCGCTGACCGTTGACGAAATCACCGCCCTGCGCGCAAGAGTCAAGGCCCTGTATGATGCTCTGGAAGCTCCCACCGAGTATGATACACGGGATAAGACCGACATTCTGGATACACTGGCAATTCTGCCCAATGCGCCTGTAGAGGAAGTAGAGAAACCTCAAGACGAGGAACAAGTAGTTAGTGAGTATGAAGACATGCCTATTGAAGAATTATACTCACTTTTAATGTCTTTTGATGATGAAGATAAGGTATACGAAATTCTTGATGTGCTTTCTGGGGATAAGCGCGCTGAGGTTATCGCATATATGAATGCAATGCTGGTCAGATATAACAGAGTGAGTACGTTTAATATGCGTAACAACCATAGCATTGTAATGAGTAAAACAATTGCACCTATATCGGTTGAAAATCAGACTTACGAACTTACGCTACAGGCTTATGCAACAGGCGAGACTGTAACTAATCAAGTTGTAAAACCTGCGGATATTGTGCTTGTTATTGACCAATCTGGTTCTATGCTTCGCCCTGTCAATGAAAGTTTGAAGTTGACGAGAGCAAATTTGGAAAATAATGCAACAGCGCAAAAAAATGCATCTCATGGTACGTACTATCTTATGTACGGCAATTCCACCGTCTGCTTCCTGTTTTATCAAAATAATAAATGGTGCTTTTATGATACAGGGCTAAATAAGACTGGTGATGCGAGTTCGACTCAAACTGGTGGTTGGGATAACTATGTGCCTAGCTTGAGCTATATGAAAGAAAATCTGAAACCAATGACGGACTATTATTGGAATCTGTTTCAGACAAATGGTATTTGGCAGACGCGTTATGGTGCAACATATGATGCTTTGCATCAGTTTGTAAATAATATTGAAGACTCCGGTGTAGATCATAGTATTGCAGTAGTTGGCTTTGGTGGACCAAATGAAGCAGGTACAGCATTGTACGATGGTTCGTCGAGTACGCAGAAGGATAGTTTGACCCAAGCAAATTATATGAGCGGTCTGAAGTCTGTAAAAACGGATGCTGCATCAATTCGGGCATCTATCGACGCGCTTCATACAAATCAAAAGCATACATATTCATGGGGTGGTCTGGATATTGCAAACAATATCTTCAATTATACTAAAACCTCATCTCGAGACCGTATTACTGTTGTGTTTAGTGATGGTCGTGATGCAGATGAAAGTCGAGGCCTCACGCAAGCTAATGTGATGAAAAATACACACGCTGTAAAAGTGTATTCTGTTGCTGCAGCCAGTGCAAAAACGACCTATATGAATCAGATTTCCTCAAACTATAGTGGTGAGGGGAGTAATGCAGGTTCTGTAGTATCATCAAAATATTATTTTGGTACAACAAATGCCGATGACTTAATGAATGCATTTAACACAATTAGCCAAGACATGAGTAGCACAACTGTTACGCTTGATGCAACTACAATTCTGAGAGACGTTATTAGCACAGAATTTAGTCTGGCTAGTAATGTAACTACAGGCGATATCGAAGTATATACCAGAAATTATTTGGGTAACAACCAATTTGGAAACGAAGTCGCGGCCACAGGTGTAACTGTCACTTTGGGAAGTTCTGTAGCAGGCGGTCGAAAGGATACGATTGACGTTACTGGATTTAACTATAAGGACAATTACATTGCTGAAGCAGGTGACGCAGGTAGTGCTGCACGTGGCAAGATGCTGGTAGTTAAGGTTCCGATTCAAGTCAATGCAAATAATATTGGCGGTTTGAAACAGGCAACAAACATTAAAGAATCCTCTGGTATTATTTTCAAAGGTAGTTTTACGGATTATTTTAAACAGCCTACAGTTGACGTGCCTACCGATGTCGTAGTCAAGAAGATAGTGGTCGGCGGCAATGCCGATGCAAATCAGGAATTTGACTTCACCTATAAAGCACCGACCCTTACGGGTTACTCAAATAACAATCTGACGGATGGCAACTCCCTGACTGCAACATCCGATGTGTCTGAAGCTACTTTCAATCTGGCAGCAGCCACTAATGCTGGCTACAAGATTGAAAATGTTGTGATGGGTACAGACAAATATGTCTATATCAAAGAAATGCCCAACGATGCTTACGAACTGACCAGTGTCACGGCAAAGAGCGGCGATAGCAACATTGAAGTTGCCAAGGAAGGCGACTACTACAAGGTTCCTGTGAATACTCCCAACGTTGAGATCACCGTGACCAATACCATTAAGTCTGCTGACCTGACCATCGTTAAGGCTGTCACCAATTCCAATGAGCTGGCACTTGACCCAGACCAGACATTCCTGTTCCGTGTCAAGGGTAAAGAAACCGACAATGGCACCAAGGATGTGGACATGTACGTCACTATCAATGGGACCGGAAGCCTGACCATCAAGAACCTGCCCGTCGGTGCCTACACTGTGCAGGAAATGACCAACTGGTCTTGGCGCTATGATGTCACAGCCATCGCGGCTGAGAAGGATACCACCGTGACAACCGACAATACCACGGGTACCATCGGCTTTGACCTGACCTATCAGGGTGAGAAGGTCAGCTTCACCAACGACCGTACCGATCCCTACCTGCTGGACGGCAACGCTTATGCAAGCAACGTCTTTGCAGGCAAGTACGAATGAGAAAGGAGATAAGCGATTATGAATAAGCTTCCCAAGCGGACGACAGCATTGCTTGTCTCCATCGTGCTGATCCTCACCGTGGGCGTCGGTTCCACTCTGGCTTATCTGGTCACCAATGCAGGCCCCGTCACCAATACCTTCGACCCCGGAGAAGTTCCTCCCACCATAAATGAGGAATTTGACGAGAACAGAAAGTTGAAGGAAAATGTCACTGTCACCAATCTTGGCGATGCACGGGCCTACGTCCGTGCCGCCATTGTGGTGACCTGGAAGGATAAAGACGGCAATGTTGCTCCTGAGGTTCCTAACCTGGATGTAGATTACGATATGTCCATCAACACCGCTGACTGGACGAAAAAGCATGACGGATTCTATCTTTATGAAGGCATTCTGGAAGCAAACGGTACCAAGAGTGTGAATAACAAGGCTCTGGATACTTCTACAAACTTGATCCAGTCCGCAAAGCAGCTGAAGGATGGCCCTGATGGTTATACTCTCAGCATCGAAATCCTGGTACAGACCGTGCAGGCTGAAGGCCATCATGATGTGGACAAGACTCCCATTAAGGAAGCCTGGGGCTATTAAGGAGGTAACATAACATGAAAAAACTATTTTCCCTCCTTCTCTGCCTGATGCTGATTTTCAGCCTGACCATCTCCGCTTCT
Organism: Oscillospiraceae bacterium; assembly: GCA_017473455.1. GTDB lineage: Bacteria > Bacillota > Clostridia > Oscillospirales > Oscillospiraceae > Faecousia. Next base: position 1,603 of record JAFULI010000117.1, on the reverse strand, counting down.
GCTGCCACCGATGCCACCGTTACCTATAACGGCAAGAGCAAGGGCTTCTCCTTCGCTCCCGGCAGCTCCTACTCCGATACCGACCTGTTCCCCAACTTCAAGAACGTCATGCCCGGCGATGTGCGTACCCAGGAGATCACCGTCAAGAACCGGGCTTCCAGCCTCTATAAGGTTAAGATCTACATGCGCGCCAAGGGCGCCCATGCGGGCGACGAGAAATTTCTGGAGCAGCTGAAGCTTACCGTTCAGAAGGGCAGCGGCATCCTCTTCCAGGCTCCCGCCGATGAAACCGCCCAGCTTACCGACTGGACCCTGCTCGGCACCTTCTACACCGGCGGCACCGCTACCCTGGACGTGACCCTGGACGTGCCGATCACCCTGGGCAACGATGCCCAGGAGGCCATCGGCAAGTTGGATTGGGAATTCGCAGCCGAGGAGATCCCTCTGGATGTCACCAACCCCAAGACCGGCGATATGATCTTCGTTGCCGGCATCGTCCTTGCCGTCAGCGGCGCAGCGCTGGTGCTGATCCTCCTGTTCAAGCGCAGAAAGTCCGGCAAGTAATAACTGCAACAGCCCATCTGCGCACAGCTCAGATGGGCTGTTTTCCTTCCATGGAGAGATACTATGAATACCGAGATCCAAAGACAGGAACTGCCCCAACGCCTTCCGGCGCTCCGGTCACCGAAAAAAGCCAGCCGGGATCTCACAGGCCGGGTCTTCGGAGAACTGACGGTCCTGAGCCGGGCGGAAGCCAAAGGCAAAAACCGGGGCATCCGCTGGCTGTGTCAATGCAGCTGCGGTGCGGAGTATGAGACTCTGGGTACCCACCTGACCACCGGAAAGCGCACCAACTGCGGCGGCAAGGCCCACCCCAAAAACTACCCCATTACGGACATCACCGGCGAGACCTTCGGCAGCCTGACGGCTCTGGAACCCACGAAACAGCGGGATGCCAAGGGCTTCGTCATCTGGAAATGCCTCTGCGAATGCGGCAAAGAGGCCTATGTCTCCTACAACGACCTGCGCTACGCCAACGTAAAAAGCTGCGGCTGCAGCAAAAAAGCCCACGATCAAAAGCTCCACGGCTACCTGACCCACATGGACGGGACTTCCCTGGAAATGCTCCAAAGCAAGAAGCTCCCCGCCGACAACACCACCGGCTACCGGGGTGTGTACCATATCCGGGGAAAATACGTGGCAAAAATCGTCTTTCAGGGCAAGGCCTACTATCTGGGCAATTTCAGCCGGATCGAAGCCGCTGCCGAAGCCAGAAAAGAGGCGGAGGAGCTGCTGTTCGACGGTTCTGCTGAATTCTACCGCCGCTGGAAAGCCAAGGCCGACGGGGACCCCGCCTGGGCGGAGGAAAATCCCATCCGTATCCACGTGACCAACGACAAACAGCGGGGGTTACAGGTGGAATATGAGCCTGGGATTTGAGAAAAAGCTGCCGATCCTGAAATCAGGCATTGCGTAAAATCCTGTAGGGCGGGGTCATGACCAATGCCATTCAGTTAATACAAGGCAATGTAGGGCGAGGATACATCCTCGCCGGGCAGTTACCTCGATTGAGCGTTTGCGTTTACAGTTCAGAGGTCGATTG
>JAFULI010000116.1 GCA_017473455.1 Oscillospiraceae bacterium | reverse complement strand
ATAACGACACATTTTCCTGAAAATCAGAAAAATTCTAACATTTTTCTGATTGCCCTCTCAGTCACGCCTTACGGCGTGCCAGCTCTCCCAAAGGGAGAGCCAAGTCGCCTGTGTTGTAAGTTAAACAACAATTTTCCTTCCCGCTCCTTTTTGTTTTCCTGAGGGGGTTCGTTTACTTTTTTAATTTGGTATGTTATAGTAATGAAAACGACTCTGTTCGGGGGTTATCGCACCGGTAACTCTCCTCAGGAAAGGGGAATGAAGGGTGAATTGCTTTTCTTTGGAAATCTCTCTGGCGGCAGTGCTTCCGGCATTGGCGCTGGCAGGGTATGTATTCTTCCGGGATCGGGTAGAGAAGGAGCCGTGGTGGCTGCTGGCTTTGCTGTTTGCGTTGGGAGCGGTGGTGTATGTCCCCGGTTATTTTGCCTGCCGTGGCATTGCCGGGGGATTGGATGCTCTGTTTGCCTCCCAAATCACCTATGATTTGCAGGGCAATCCCACCTATGCCGCACCGTGGGCGGAATTTCTCCATCCCGCACTGGTGGTACTGGGCACAGTGCTGGTGCAGGAAATTCTGAAATGGCTGGCGATGTTTCTGCCCACCTTCCGCAGCCGTCAGTTTAACTGTCTGTTTGACGGGGTGGTCTACGGTGTCTTTACCGCGCTGGGCTTCGGCACAGCGGAAAACCTCCTCTATGCATGGCAGGGTGGCTGGGATGCCCTGCTCCTTCGCAGTCTGACCACCCTGCCGGGGCATTTGTACTGCGGCGTGGTTATGGGCTGCTGCTATACTCTGTGGCTGCTGTACCGCACCGCTAAGCAGGCAGAAAAGCATTACGAAAATTTGGGACTGGTGCAGGTGCGAAAACCCATCCACAGCGGCGTTTGGTTTATTACCATGCTGCTTTTGCCGGTGGCGCTCCACGGAAGCTATGCTCTGGTGGGGACATTCCGCTCCGGGGTGCTGGATGCGGTGTACTATGTCTGCAACGGGGCGCTGTTTGTGCTATGTATGCTGGCGGTGCGGCGGTTGAGCGCTCAGGATGCGTATCGGGGCCGTTATGCCGATGCCCTGCTGGATCAAAAGTATCCTCAAATCCGGGATTTGTGTACGGATGTGGAGGGGGAGCTTCCCGGCAAGCCCCCGAAGGAGGCAGACCATGAGTAAGAGAAAGAAAAAAGGCGGTGGATTTTGGCTCATTGTGCTGGCGGTGGTGGGATGTCTGGCAATCCTCTACGGCTCCCGCACCACGGACACAGAACCCCCGGCAACCAAAGAGCTGACCCGTGTGCAGGTGCTTCCCGATGTGAAGGCAGAATCCCTGCGCCATGTGTACTACCAGTTGGATACCGAAGCGCAGGCGCTCTACCGTCTGCTGGAGCAGGAGGTGGCAAAGGGCGGTCTGACTGCGAAGGCAAGAATCACACCGGAGGATTTTGATAAAGCCTACCATGCGTTTTTGTATGACCATCCGGAATTTTTCTGGCTGTCAGGAGGCTATAGCTACAGCTATGACAGAATTACCGGACAGCTTCAGGCGGTACTGAAGACCTATGAATACTGGAGCTATACCTCCACACCGGAGCGTTACATCCGGGAATTCAACAGCGCCTTCAATACCGCTCTGAAACAAGCGAAGAACCAGCCGGATGATTACCATAAGCTCAAGGCTATCCATGATTACCTTGCCCAAAACGCCGTCTATGACCATGACGTTCTGCCGGAAATCAACAAGACCCATCGCAGCATCGCTGCGGAGCATGCGCTGTCTGCCTACGGTACTCTGGTCAACGGCAAGACCCTTTGCGGTGGCTATTCCGAGTCTTTGTATCTGCTGGCGAATGCCCTTGGGGTGGATTGCACCTATATGCAGGGGGATGCCGGAGAACCCCACGCATGGAACTACCTGAAGCTGGACGGAAAGTATTACTATATGGATGTCACATGGGATGACATCGACTTCAACGGCGGCGATCAGCCCAACTGTCCGGAGGGGGTATCCTACGCTTACTACTGCATTACCTCTGAGGAGCTGCAGCGTACTCACACCCCAGAAACTCTGTTTTCCGTTCCCAAAACCGCGGCTACGGAGTACAACTACCACCATCGGGAGGGATATTTCCTCAACACCTACAACTTTGACGCTGTGCAAAAGGCTTGCATGGCACAGAAGGATTTGCAGGTAATCAGCGTCAAGTTCCCCTCCGGAACGGAGCTGAACAAGGCGGTGGAAGATTTGATGAAAGCCAATCAGTGGCAGAAGATTCCCTGCCTGAAAAACCGAAATTCCATTCGATACAATGCCGACACCACCCAGTACATTCTGAACATCTATCTGGAAGAAACATAACGTTTCCTTACTTGCAATTCCTGCTGTATCAGGATATAATGGTAGAAATACCACGAAAAATCAGGAGGTTTCTCATGGGCTACGCGTTTATCAGCTATTGCACAAAAAATCAGACGGCAGCGGATGCCTTTCGGGATCTGTTTATCGAATACGGCATCGATACCTGGATGGCGCCGTATGATATTCCGGCAGGCAGTAAGTATGCCGGTGTCATTACCAATGCCATTCGGGAATGCTCCTGCTTTGTCCTGCTGCTGACCAACGACTCCCAGTCTTCCGATGCGGTGGACAGCGAGGTGGAGCTGGCGGTGCTGACCTTTAAGAAGAGCATTATCACCGTCCAGTTGGAAACCCTGAAGCTCAACGATGCCTTTACTTACTACATTCATAACAAGCAGATTATCCCCGTGACCCGTCTGGAGGAGAATTCCGACGAGATTCAGAAGGTGCTGCAGAGTGTTCATGTCCACGTCAATCCCGGCAAGCCCTTTGGAAAGCGGAAGGCGGAGGATGCTGTCCCTCAGTCAGCACCGGCAAAGCCTGCAGCCCCGGCAAAGCCGGCTGCTCCGGCAAAACGGGAGCATCGGGAGGTCACCCGTGACCGGAATGTCTATGTGGGCAATTTCACCCCCGACCTCACCGGTGAAGGCAGCATTCTGTATTGTGACGGCGCCCGATATGAAGGCGAACTGCAGCAGGCGAAGCGCCACGGCAAAGGCGCCATGGTCTGGGCGGATAAAAACCGCTACGAGGGCGACTTTGTGGACGACCAGCGCACCGGCACCGGCACATTTACCTGGGTCAACGGTACGGTTTACCGGGGCGAGTTCAAAGCCGGAGAAATCACCGGCAAGGGTAAGCTGATGCTCCTCAGCGGCGATACCTACGAGGGTGACTTTGTGAGCGGACAATGCACCGGCAGCGGCACGTTTATCTGGAAAAACGGCAACCGCTATACCGGTCAGGTCAATGCCGGTCAGTGTCACGGTGCGGGAGAAATGAAGTATTCCGACGGCACGTTGTACCGGGGCGATTTCCACCGGGGCAAGCGCCATGGCAAGGGCGTATTAACCAAGCCCGATGGCACGGTTTACGACGGTGATTTTCTGGAAGACCGCCAGACCGGTACCGGCACTCTGCGTTTTTCCAACGGCGCGGTATACGTCGGTCAGGTAGTGGACGGCAGGTGTCAGGGCAGAGGTGAATTTACCGCTCCCGACGGCAGCACCTATCAGGGTGATTTTGCCGGAGGTCAGCCCAACGGTGCCGGCAAACTCACCACCGGCGGTGATGTCTATGAAGGACAGGTTCGCGGCGGTACACCGGAGGGTGTGGGTACTTATACCTATGCCGACGGCAGAGTCTACCGGGGCGATTTTAAGGCAGGACAGTACCACGGCACCGGCAAACTCACTGCCGGAGGCAATGTGTATGAAGGCGGCTTTGCCGGCGGTAAGTATCAGGGACAAGGCAAACTCACCGACCCTCAAGGCAATGTCTACGAGGGAGAATTCCGGGCAGGTCAATACCACGGCAAGGGAATCCTCCGCTCTGCCGACGGCAATGTTTACGAGGGAATGTTTGCGCAGGGACAGTTCTCCGGCAAGGGCAAATTCACCTTTACCGGTGGCTGTGTGTATGAAGGCGAATTCCGCTCCGGCAGCCGCACCGGCAGAGGCAAAATGACATGGCCCGACGGAGATTTCTACGAGGGCGGTTTTCAGGACGGTAAATTCCACGGCACCGGACGTTACCGCTGGGTCAACGGCACGGTGTATTCCGGAGAATTCCGTTCCGGCAGCCGCACCGGTAAGGGCAGCCTGACCATGCCCAACGGCAATTTCCTGGAAGGCGAATTCCGGGACGGAAACCCCTTCAACGGCATCTTGTACGATACCCCCAGAAAGGGCAAAAAGCTGGCCCAGTTCCAGAATGGACAACAAGTATAACCACAGGTGTGTTGCGAAATGCCGCAACACACCTTTTGCATATACATTACCGGTTCGCTGTACAAAAGCCGCCCCCGACGTTTTTTGTCGGGGGCGGTAGGGTTAATTGTCAGGGTTGGTTTCGAAGGGTGGCTTGGATTTTTTTCTCTTTTTGCGGACAGAACGGCGAATGAGCAGGAATACAACCAGTCCTGCCACAGCAAAGGGCAGCAGGTAGGGAAGGCTCACCACAAGGAAAATCACCAGTTCCTTCAGGAAGCTCCACAGATTGCAAAGACTCTCCACAAAGCCCGAACCAATCCGCTCCCAGAACCCCGGCTCTTCCACGGGAGTCAGCTTCTGCACCTCACGGATGCTCAGCTTCACCGTGCCATAGTCCACCAGATTGTCATACAGCCGAAGCTGAGAGGTTACCTGCTCCAGCTCGGTGCGTACCTCTGTCAGACGTTTTTCCAGTTCCAGTAGTTCCGACAGATTTGCCGCGCCTTCAATCAGTTCCAGCAGACGGGCTTCTTCCATCTCCAGCGCTTTCATACGGCTCTGGACTGCCACATAAGACAACGTCACATCCTCGGCACTTTCGCTGGAGGAGGTGATGTTTCCTGCCTCGGAAACATGGTTGATAAAAGCATCCAGTTGCTTTGCCGGAATACGGACGGTCAGCTCCGCACGACGGGTCTGCTGATAGGAGGAATAGGCGCTTCCGGTATAAACGTTGCGGTTTTCTATGTAGCCGCCCAGCTCCCGTACCTTGGCATCCACAGCATTAAGCAGGGAGTCCAGCGCTTCGGTCTCCGCTTCCAGATTGACGGTGCGGATCAGCTTACGGTCGGACACTTCCGGGGTTTCGCCGCTCACACTGTCGTAAATTCCCTCAGAATTCGGGGATTGGGTGACGGCAATGTTCTCCATGGGGGCATACCCGTCGGCAGACTTGGCACAGCCTGCCAGCAGCAACACCAGAACCAAAACAAGGGCAAAAAGTTTACGGTTTTTCATAAAGCTACCTCCTTTTCGAATTTGGTTGCCATCTTTATACTACCACACCCCAATCTCCATAGCAACAACAAACCGGTTACAACCTGCTGACAAAGCGGTTACAAAAGAAAGCCCCGCAGATACCGATAAATTGTTGTTTGAAGTTCAATTACGCATATGTCACTTGCCTCTCCCTATGGGAGAGGTGCCCCCGAAGGGGGCGGAGAGGGCATCGTGATTTTCTTAAAGAAAATCACATCGCCGCAGGCGATAACGACACATT
>JAFULI010000115.1 GCA_017473455.1 Oscillospiraceae bacterium | reverse complement strand
CACAGCTAATGAATGATGAATAATGAATAATAGTGGTATTTCCTTCGGAAATATAATTTTGAATTCATCCACGAAGTGGATACCTCAATTATTCATCATTCAATATTCATTATTCATTTGTTGTGTAAACAACAATTTATCGCACAACCACACCGTGTATCTTGTATCTGCAAAAAGCCGCCACCCGGAGTTGGGTGGCGGCTTTTGCTGTTGGTTAGATTTTGCCGAAGTACAGCTTGGTGTAGTAGCCGTAGACCGCGGTGGCTTCTGCCAGAGCGGACATAGCGGAGGCAGACTTCAGGCTTGCCATGTTCACACAGTAAGCACCGATGGAGTATGCCTTGACACCGCTGTAGTAGGTGGTGTCGCCGGAGGTGTACTTGGCGGCAACGTAGACGGTATCGTCCAGATTCTTGGGGGCGATTCCGCTGATCTTTGCCACGTAGCTGTCGCCGGAGAGAGTCATCACCATGGTGGCATTCTCCTCGGTCAGTTCCTCGCTGGCATTGTAGTCCGCCTCGCTCCAGTAGTAGAAGGTCACTTCACCATCCACAGTGTTTTCGGGCAGGACGTAGTAGTTGATCGCGAAGGCACCCTCGAAGGATACGGAGGGCTTGATGCTGCCAAATCCGCCGGTAGCGGCAAATGCACCGCTCTTGGTCTTGTCAGCCAGCACGTAGGCATCCATCATCGTGCCGTCGTATGCCTGAACAAGTGCCTTGTGGGCATCGGTGAGGAAGTCATTCATACTGCCGGACTTGCCGAAGTAATTCTGAGCTGCCGTGCCGTAGTTCATCAGAGCGACGACCAGAGCCTTGGTTTCAGCGGTGTGCTTGTCGCTTGCCAGAATATTCTGAGCGTACATCACAGCGCTGTAGTAGGCAACCTTGGAATAAGCATAGGTGCCGTCTGCCAGCTTTGCGTAGACCTTGAAGTACAGCTTATCGCCCATATCCTTGGCGGCGATGCCGTTGGTGTGGACACGGTAGCGGTCACCCACGGTGGTGAAGCCGGGGATGATATCCACAGCGTCATCAATGGTGCCGTCGGTAAGCTTGCTGTTGAAAGTGATCAGACCCATTTCCACCACATCAGCCAGATCCTCAGCGGTGAAGTAGATGTTGTACTGCACAGCATCCTCAAAGGTCAGGCTGGCATCCTTCAGGCTGATGGTGGGCTGAGTCAGTGTGCTGACCACGTCGCCTTCCACTACGGTGGTGGCGGCAAGCTGATTGCGAAGCGTAATCATGTTCAGAGCGGTAGCCATGGTGCTGCCGGTAACGTAGCTCAGGGTAATGCTGTCTTCGCTGTGGTTGACGGTGGTGGTGAAGGTTACCTCCACGTTGCCGGGCACGAACATCTTCTCGCCCTTACCCTGATACAGCTTACCGGAAGTACCGGAGATGAAGGACTCTGCCCAGTAGGAAGCAGCATTGTCACCGGTCTTGATGACCACATAGCTGTCCTGAGCGAAGGTCACGGTAATCTTGCCGTCTACAAACTTATACTCGCCGAGGTTGGAGTAGTCACCGGCAATACCGTAGTCCGCACCGTTGATATACCCGACCAGATACAGATCTCTGACCTTACCGCACTGGCTGCACAGGTCGACCTGCCAGCTATGACCGCAGGCGCTGCCGCACTTGGTGCAGACACCGTCAGACCAGTTATGGTCACAATCACGGTTGGCGTAGCTGCTCCAGACATTGCTGGAGTAGGTGTACAGATCATTGCCGTTGGTGGGAATGCTCTGGTTACCGCACTGAGCGCCGTTGTTGTCATTGAAGATGACCATGGTCGCTTCCACGGGGACATCGTAGTAGTAGATGCCCTCCTCACCTTCCACAGCCAGCATCTCGCTGCCGGGCCATTCACCGGTGTATTTGGTGGAGCCGGTCCATGTGTAGATGCGAGGTGTGTTCCAGCCGGCGGTGTTATCCAGATAAATTCTGCGATAGGGATTGGAACCGCCGCAAACGGAGCAAACACCGTCAACGTAATTGTGGTCGGTAACGGGGATGGTCTCGGTCTTGGTGCCGCCGCACTCGGAGCAGGTGTAGGTCATGACACCGGTGGAGGTGCAGGTAGCAGCAGTGGTTTCGCTGCCGCTGCCCCAGTTGTGGGAGCACCCAGCCTCTGCCCAGCTCAGGTTCAGCACGTCGCCGTCTTCATCCACAGTGAACGCAATGGTGCTTCCTGCCTTGAAGCTCAGCTTGCCGGCATTGCTGCCAAGGGTATCCGCGGAATACAGCACCGCAGAGCTGCCGGAGGTAACATTGCCATTGGGCTGGAAGGCGGTAGTCTCGCTGCCCAGCACCATACCAACATAGAAGGTGCTGTCGGCGGTGAAGGTGATCTGGAGCTTGCCTCTGTTGAAGCACAGGTACTCGGTATCCGCAGCATCGCCTTCGGCGGGAGCAGCATAGGTCTTGCCGTTGACAGAGCCGACGAGGTAGAAATCAGGTGCTACCAGGAAGCCATTCTCATAGTACATATTGGTGGCTTCACCGTTACCGGCAACGGTCTTCAGCTCCAGACCCAGAGTCTTGACGGAGGTGTAGGAGATCATGGGAACGGTGGTGGTCTCGGTATTGGTTACCCGCAGAACCACCTGATAGTTGCCGTTTACCACGGGGCAGTCGGCATAAGGAATTGCGTAGTATTCCTCGGTGCCGCTGATAACGGTGGTCAGAGGCTTCCATGCGTAGGCACCGTCCACCTTGACACCGTACTGCAGCTCTGCGTGCAGACCGGTGGGTCTTCCGTTAAGGAAGCTGCCGTAGTCCAGCGCACGGACAGCAATCTGCAGGCTGTGGGTCTTGGCTTCGGTCTCTGCCACATAGAAGACCACAGCAGAATTGCCGATACCTGCCATATAGGTCTCATTGTTGGGGCCCTTCAGGAGGTAATCGCCGGAGTCGTCAACCACATTGCCCTTGAAGGCATTCAGGTCGGGATCCTTCAGCAGGTCTTCTGTCCAGGTGACGGAGCCGGAGGAAACCGTCAGACCGTTGCTGTTGAAGTCAGCCACAGCGACCTTACCGGTGAGGATCAGGTCACGCAGCTCGGTGAACTCAGCACCGTTTTCGGTGTCAGAGTAGGCATCGTGAGTGGGGCCAAGAGGACGGAAAATCCGCACGCCGTCGATATACAGGTAGCTGGGCTTCAGGAAGCTTTCCAGCTTATCGGGATCGTAGCCGGTCTCACCCCATGCATCGAAGTCGTAGGTGGGAGCGCCGCAGATCTCAACGGTGTAGCTGCCCACGGGCAGGTCATTCACAGTCAGATCCTTGATGCGGAACACGGGAACCTGAGCGATGGAGTCGTTGCCCACGTTGAACTCGTTATCAAACTGGGTGACAACGGGGATCAGCCGAATCGCATTGGGCTTACGCATCGCCTCAGCACGTTCCACCTGAGCAAGGGTCTCGGGAGCAACGGGTGCCTCGGGCATCTTGGCGGTGGCAGTCTTTCCTGTGGGAGCGGTGGTGTAGCTCAGGGACAGAGTGCCGTCGGCATTCTCCGTCAGTTCGATGACAACCTCCACACCGCCGGGAATGAAGAGCTTGTCGGCGTTGTTGCCCAGATCGGAAGTGTTGTACAAGGTGACGGAGGTCGCCTTGTCCTGCCAACCGTCGGTCATGTACCAGTAGGTATTGGAAGCATCCTTGACGGCAATGTAGCTATCATGGGCGAAGGTTACAACCAGCTTGCCGTTTACGAACTTGTACTCGCCCAAGTTTTCCCAATCTTCCTCGCAGGCGTAGTTAGCGCCGTTGATGTAACCGAAGAGGTAGTAATCGGTGGAAGTCGGGGTGCCGGAACCGGTCTTAAGCTGCTCCCATGCGGCATCCAGTTTTGCCTTCTGATTGCGGTAGTTCTCGAACGCCGTCAGGTAGTCGTTGTAAGCGGTGAGATACGTATCGTAGTCACCTGCATACTGCTGACCGCTCTGAATGTAGCTTTCGTACTGAGTCAGGTAGGTATCATAGGATGCCAGATACTCCCGATAGTAGAACAGGTACATATCGTAGCTGCTGTCAATCGTGGGGGCTGTGGGAGCCGTGATTCCGGAAATACCGGGTACCGCGGGATCAATCAGGGCGTCCAGAGCCGGTACATCCTCGGCTTGTGCGCCGTTTGCGTACTGGGTATACCATGCCATGTAAGCATTGTAACGGTTCATCAGGCTCTGATACCGGGAAGCATCCGCTTTGTTATCTGCCAGCATATCCTCTGCCTTTGCCTTCACAGCCAGATAATTGACAATATCTTCATTGAAGGCTACGGAGTTCTTGGAATATGCGGTGGTGTAAGTAGCGTACTCTGCAGGCTTGTAAACGCCCACAGTCATGGAAGCGGAGTCATAAGCATTGGTACGTCCCACGATTTCGAAGCCGGTACCGGTGAAATCGAAGGTTGCGATAGGCTCGTTGTTCTTAATCTGGAACTCATACAGAGAGTTGCCGCTGTAGGAGCTGTTGGAACCGTTCTGGTAGGTGGCATCCTGACCGTAAACGGTATCCTGATCCACGCTCTGCACCAGACTGCCGGAGCCGGAGCTGTAGTAACGGAAGGTGTTGCCGTTGTCCTTATTGTAGTGGATACCTGCGAAGTCATCCTCGTAGTAAACCACGGTAGCGGGCAGTACGGTGACCTTCTTGAACATCTGAACCTCATTGTTGATATCCACAGCCTCACCCAAATCGGTGGGAGTGAAGCCGGTGGTATGGGAAACAAGGGACAGCCACAGACTGTACTCGTCGTTCATGAAGTCGGTGGGAGTGAAGGTGAAGCCGGCATTCTCGCCATCGGCACCGTAGGACACTTTTGCGGTATGCTTGCCTGTGCTGTCCTTCAGGTCATTGACGGTGATCCATGCCTCTGCACCGGCATTGACGGCGATGTTCACAGTCTGGCTGGAGCCGTCATTGATGATGACTCTGGTGATATCACCGGGGATACTCAGGGTGTACCAGCCGTCCTCACCCAGAACCATATCCACACCGGGCCAGGTCACGGGAGTGGTTTCGGAGCCTTCACGCCAGTAATAAATCTTGATGGTCTCGCCCCATGCGGCGGGAACCTTTGCGTGGATGAGGGCTGTTTCACGGGTGTAAATGATCTCAGCATTGTAGTAGCTGGTAACGCCGTCATCGCTGGTGGAAGCGGCAGTTTCCGCAACCTCCAGCCAAAGCTCCTGACCTGCGTTGATATCCAGGTTTACAGTCTGCTTGCCCATGCCGTCGCCGTTGTTGACAGTAACCCAGGAAGCCTCACCGGGGATATCGGCAACGAAGTAGCCTTCATCGTCCACATCCTCCAGCAGGACACCGGGCCAGGTCACATCGGAATGGTCGTTATCGTCCCAGTAGTACAGATAGGTCTCGCCCCAGTCCTCAGGAACCGTAACGTGAACCTTGGTGAATTCCACAACGGACTCAATGGTGGCGGAAACGTTGTTCTGCAGGTCCACAGTGACCTTAACGGTAGATTCCACACCTGCGGTCAGGTTCAGGTCCTTGGTCTGCAGGTTGCCATTGTTAATAATCACGTGGCTGACGTCGCCGGGAATGTCCAGATAAAACTTACCGGCGCTGACGTAGTTCATGGGGATGCCGGGCCATACGCCGTCGGAGCCGTCGTACCAGTAGTACAGGTAGACATTCTCCCAGTTCAGAGGCACTTCGGCATTGACGGTGACAGTACCCGCTCCGGTGAGGGAGTAATAACCGGTGTTGCTGTCGAAGGTAATGAGCTTACCTGCCTTGGGAATGGCAACGTTCATGGTGAAGTAGCCGGCTGCCTTGCTATCCTCGGCATAAGCCTCTACCTTCTTGCTGCCGCTGAGGTTCAGGGGGTCAAAGTCAATACGGTTATAGGAGACGGTCTTGTTCTTATCGTCGCCGGTGGTACCCTTGTTCTCCACGGTAGTGGCATCCTTGGGGGACAGATAGGTGGGCGGGGTGGTGGTCACACCCATCAGCTTGGTCTTGATGGAACCAATACCGCCGAAGAGGTAATCGTGCTTGAACAGCTCGCCGTTGGTGTCCAAAGACTCCGTCTTCAGACCGTAGTCCAGAACGATGGTGCTGTCGTTGACCTCGGCAACATAAACGGTAACACGGATAATGGCGAACTCGCCTTCCTTCATTGCCGATACGGAAGTGCTGGAGGCATAACCAATGACGTTACCCTCACTGTCGGTGCCGTTGACGCCGGACTTGAGGAACATCAGAACGTAGAAGGACTTCACACCGCCCTCGGGATAGTTGATCAGGAAGCCCCAGTTATTGCCGGCATCGGTAAAGCTGGTAACTTCGGAGTAGGACTTATTCTGACCGAACTTGTCGCAGGTACGGGTGTAAATCTTGCTGGTGTCATTTCCAACCTTGTCGAAGAATTCCTCGTACAGGCTGAGCTGGCTGTTGGACTGGCCGGCTGCCTGGGTAGCATCGTCCAGCAGCTTCTGCTCACGCATGAACAGGTCATGGTCAGCCCACTGGTAGTAGACAGGCGCACCGGAGGTGTACACACGGTGAGAAGCGTCGCTTCGCAGGATCTGGCTTGCCAAATCGTTGGGATCCATACGGGTGGTACCGGTGACGTACACCGTGTTATCCAGCATACCCACCTCGACCTGCTCGGGAGTCAGGTAGTAGTAGATACCCTGAATGGTAACGGAGGCATCCACCCACAGACCGGAGCCTGCGTTGGTGATTTCCGCATCGTCGTAATCGCTTTCCAGACCTTCACCATCCAGACAGTTCAGGAAGTTTTTCAGTGCCTGATTGTCTTCGAAGGTCACATGAACCTCAGACAGTTCTCCGTTACGGTCGTAGCCGGAAACAAACGCTGTCAGGTCGGAGGCATCCAGCTTACCGCCGAAGGCGTCCACCAGATATGTGCCGTTCAGGTCTTCATTGCACACCAGACCGTTCTCAGGATCCAGAGAAACACCGATGGTTTCATCCCAGAAGGTCAGGTTGTAGAGCTTGGTATTACCGTTGTTGGTGAGCTTGAAGTTGTACTCAATGGCTGCGGAGGGGTCAACCACGCCGCCGTACTCCACTTCGTCGTCATACTGGTAAGCCTTCTTCTCGGTGCCCAGCTTGGGGTCGGTGATATGCATATTGGTGTAGATACGCATATTGGCGCCGTAGCCGTGACGCTCCATGTAGTAGAAGTCGAAGGTGCAGATCTCGCCGTCGATCAGATCCAGCTTCTGCCAACGTCTGTAGGCATTGATGGTTTCACTGTCAGTATCGGCAGGCAGCTTGGCAAGCAGGGCCTCAAACTCAGTATCGGTCATACCGGAGAAGTAGCCGTACTCCTCCAGGGGTGCCAGAGCTTCCCGGGCAGCATTGACGTAGTCATCCACGTCGATCTGCGCGACGGTAATGGAGTGGGCGCCGCCGATGTCCAGAACCAGCTCGCCGTTGATGAACAGATAAACGTCATCGTCACCTTCGAACTGGAAGAACAGATCATCCTCTGCACGGTAGACAAACTCACCGTTGGATACCAGAACGTAGTTATAGTTTCTGTTGACGTAGGTGCCGTACTCCTCGGTATAGGAACGAACACAGTCGTCCACGAAGTAGTAAGAGGAAGAGCCGGGTACGTAGTTGGGGTCATCGGGGTTACCGAGGTAGTCACCCTCGGCATCGGTTACAGGCACGAAGGGGAAACGGGTGGTGATACTGCCGGAATTGTAGTAGTCACTCCAGGTGTAGTAGAACATATCCTTGGAGTTAACATTCTCCAAAGAAATCGTACCTTCGCCACGAACCAGATTGCCGTCACTGTCATAGCTGACGTAGGGGCTCATGGTGACAGCGGACTGACTCTGCTGGGCATAGCCGTCGGTGCTTTCCTTGCCGGACTCACCGGTGGAGAAACCGGCATCAAAGATGTAAGCCGTACTGCCGTTGTCGGTGGGGATGCTGGACATAGTCAGGTAGCTGTAGTCATCCTGAAGCTGGTTGTAGGAGTTGGCGTTGAACACGTTGTTCAGCAGATAGTAGGCAGCATCCATGCAGGTGGTGATCTCATCTCTGCAGTCCTTGAAAGCGCCCATGAGGCTGTCGCCCTTTGCGGCGGTTTCATCATAGCTGCCCAGAGGGCCATAGGTACCCCGGTCATAACCGGAGGCGAACTTGATACCCAGACAGCCACGCAGTGCGGTTGCCAGGTCTACGGAAGCCTCATCGGTTTCCTTGTAGCCGTCGCCGTTCAGGTCGACCTTGGTGATGACACCGTCGCCGTTGAGGTCGTAGCCGCCGAACTGGCTGCTGGGAGCGCCCTTGACGAAGTTATAGTTATAGTTGCCGCTGGCATCCTTCTGCGGGATGGTCAGAGCGTTGTACAGAGTCAGAGCAATGTACTCAACAGCCTCCTGCCGGTAGACAGGCATTCCATCCTTGCTGAGGCTGCCTTCCAGCAGACCTGCGGTCATAATGCCCTTGGTAACGGTTTCGATCAGGTCATAGCCGTCGAAATCCAGAACCTTGGTCTGATAACCGCTGCCGGGCAAGCCGTCCTCGGGACTGGTGGTATAGCCGGCGGACAGGTAGTAAATGTTGTTGGTGGTACCGCTGACATTCTGCAGGGTATCCGTAGAGGTGGAGGAGGTATAGTTGGCGGTATACTTATTGCCGTAGATATCCATACGGTTGGTATTCCGGGAGGAAGTAGACAGGCTGGAGGTGTCATAACCGATCATCCAGGAGTAGTAACCGTTGGGGTCGGAGTTGGCGCCACCGCCAGTGCTTTCCCAGCTGCCGCCGCAGGAGGCAAACAGCATGGCAAACGCCTGGTTGTTACCCATGTTCCATTTTCTGCTGGAAACGGTGGTGGAGGAAGCGCCTACAGTCACACCGGAGTTCATGTAGCCGGCTGCGCTGGTACCGAAGTCAGTTGCCTTCTTATTGGTATCGAAGTAAGCAACGTAAGCCAGGTCAAGGCTCTTGCCGCCGGTCAGAGCGGGCAGGAATATACCCAGCCGCTTCAGGCGGGTGATATATTTCATGTCAGTGTCACCGCCGGCACTGTCGCCGGTGATGGTTTCCATCAGCGGTACCACCACATAAGTCCAGCCGCCGTTGGTGGCTTCAAAGGGCAAGGAGTTGGTCCAGCTGCTGCTCAGCCAGGAATCGGCATCCTCCATTGCGGCATACTTATAAGTAGAAGTGCCGTCCTTATGGCCTGCCGCCCAGAAAGCAAACCGCTTTCCGGACAGATTATTGGCACGGTAAACCAGAACCGCGTAGTTGACAGAACTGGTCAGAGGCGCATCGCTGTCGGCGGTGTTCTCATTGAACTTACTCAGCAGAATCCGGTTATCGCCGGAATTGGAGCTGCTGTTGGTCAAACGAACGTATTTCTGACCGCCCACCTCTGTCATTGTGGTGACGTTCATCACGTTCATAGTCTCATAGCTGGTGTTGGTACCGTAGCTGCCGGTATACTTCAGGCCCAAATTAGCACCGTTTTCCCATGTCCAGTAGGTATCGGAATTATAGCCGTTGGTATACTGACCGTTGGCAACGCTGGTGGTGGTCAGATTCATACCGTAGTTGCCGGTAACACCCCGCAGGGCAAGGACATAGTCCTTAGGCTCAGGCATCACGGGATACTCGACACCATCTTTGATAATGGTGGTGGGGTCTTCCAGATACTCACCGGGGTTGGCATCAAAGGCAGCCGCCTTTTTGCCGAAGTTGTGAGCCTCAACAGAGGTACGGAAGTAGGCGACATGGGACAAATCGAAGTAATCGGAAGAGCCCTTGTCAATCTCACAGGACAGCCAAACGCCTGCCAGAGAGCCTACGTCACCGCCGTGGTTGCTGAGCTGCTCCTTCAGATCCAGCACCACATAAGTCCACTGGGCAGAATCCTCCAGAGTGCCTTCCACGCCGTAGTAGTAGGAGTAGGAGCTGTTCTGCACCAGAAGCTTGAACACATCATCAGAAGTGCCGGAAGAGCGGTAGACCACGGTCATGTACCGCACCCGGTCCTGAGCATAATAAGTACCGTTGTCTTCATCGAACTTAGAAACTTCCACGTTGCTGTTATCGCCGGTACCGGGGGTAACGTGGAGGTGCTGAGGCGTCACGAAGGGAACTGCCTTCACACGGTTCAGTGTGTACCAGGTACCACGGTCATGGGTTTCGTGGTTTCCGAAGGCTTTTTCCGAATATGCCCGGTTATGGGTGTAGTCAGTACCCAGCGTGGTCACGGGAGTCAGCTCGCCGCCGGCATACTGGTTATTGTCGACACTGTCATGCGTAGCGTTGGCATACTCAAAGAGCATACCGTCGTTGAGATAGTCGTAAATCTTCACAGGCCAGCGGATCGCGCCCTCATCGTTGAGTTTGCTGGTATCCACACCGGGGTCACCCTTAGCGATGTCATTGAGTGCCGCCCAAACGCCCATAGGGACAACCTGGACGACCATGACCATGACAAGCAGGATCACCAAAAGTCTGTGAACGAAGCCAATCTTTTTCATTGCTGCATTCTCCTTTCATACTTGCAAGCCGGAATCCCCGGCAATCTATACGATCGTTACGAACCGGTCTGATAGCCATAGCGGACAATTTCGGATTTGGCTCCGAAATGTGCCGATGCTTTACTGACCGTTTCCCCCGGTTGAAGGGTTCCATAGGTAAGCATATAGGTAATGCCACCTAAATAATTCCCGTCAGAATGCCGGTTCTTATAATAGATACAGACATTCTCCATGGGTTTCTTTGTATCGTTGGTCACCGTCACGTTGATGCCGTCGGAGGTGACACGCAGACCTTCCGTTTCCAGAACCGCATCGGAGCGGAAGGAAGTGGAGCTGTCCGCCAGCCGGAAGGTATCTCCTTCCTCCAGCACCATGCGGTTGCTCTCCAGTACCCACGCCCGCTTTCCGGGAGGAAGTCCCGTGATCACAAACTCAGCGGTTTTCGAGCCAACGTGATAGGTCACCACTGCCCTGTCCAGGAATTCCGTACCGGGGTTTTCCACCAGAATGGCGGCAACATCCTGAACCGAATCGTGGGAGCCATCCTCCACAAATTCACCGGTGTAGCTGCTGAACTGCAGACACGTCAGCTCCTTGAGGCTGGGATTGTCTTTCCCCTCGGTGGGGTTCGGCAGGAAATGCTTCACGGCAAGGACACACACAAGCACTACAAACGCAATTGCCAGTACTGCCCCTATCCCCAAAGGCAGATAATTCCGTATTCGATTTTTAGCTGCCACGGTATCACCTCCAAATGGGCAATGGAAACACTTTTCCGCTTATAGTCATACATGTGCATTATAGCACCGACTGCTGGTAACGTCAATCATTTTTGTTGTTTTTTCCCTAATATTCCCTGAATAAAAAAACAAATCATAGCGCAACCGCCAATGTGTCTGAAACCAACCTGAACCCTTTCCGACACTTTCTCTAAATCCCACCTCCAATTTTTGTATACTTTTCACAGTTCTCTTAAAATAGACAAAAAACCGGAACACGCTGCCGTGTTCCGGTGCAGGATGAGATCCCTTATTCCAGATAGCCGTTTTTCTTTGCCCAAAGTTCCAGAGACTGGGTACTGTGGGCAATGCTGCTGAGTACCGGGATAGTTCCGGCAAACTCCGCTCAGGGGCATGGCATAGGTGAGGATGGGAAGGTTTGCGCAGACTTTGGATGCCACCGTAGAAGAGGCAGCAGCCTGAACGTTGGTTCCCAAAAAAGGAAGGGAGGTTGCCAGCAAAACCAAAGCCAGCAGGAAAACAAGGGTGCGCTTAAATACAGATGCGTGCATAAGTGTTCCTCCAAACAGTATTTTGTTTTTGATGTAGACACTATACACCCGAAACTGTCCTTTGCTCAGAGAAAAGCCCCGACGTTTCCGCCCCAATCGTCGCCATTTCCCGACGATTCTCAAAAACCGTTTCAACCAAGCCTGTTCAGGAGCAGATACCGGCATCCGTCGGAGGTTCGATGTGGGCATCGAACCCTACACCGCACCCAACCCCCCGACGTGTCATGGCTTCGCAAGGGTAAGTGCGTCGAAGGATCTCTGCGGTGGGGGACGGAAGTTGTGGGTTCTGTTTCGGGCAGGTTCGGTTACGGATTATATTCCTGCCGGAGGCGTCACTTTCTTGTTTCGGCAAGAAAGTAACCAAAGAAGCCGACTTAGGGGAGGCGCTGAGGTTGTACCTTTCCGGCTCGATCGTTTTCTTTCCCCTTCTGCCCCGGTACAAAACCGCCCTCCCCTAAGTACCCCTCCCGGCACGCTGCGCGTTGTCGTCACCGATTGGTGGTTGTCTTTTT
>JAFULI010000114.1 GCA_017473455.1 Oscillospiraceae bacterium | reverse complement strand
GTCGGCACGTTCCCGGATCATGCTGATCATCCGGTCCTCGCCCCAGGCGGGGAACCACTGGACATCTTCAATGGCCTTCACAGCGGCATCCTTGAAGGATTCCACAGAGCAGAACCACTGGGGGGTAGCACGGAAAATAACGGGCTTCTTGCAGCGGTCGTGGTGGGGGTAGGAGTGCATAATTTCCTCGGATGCGAACAGAGCGCCGCTTTCCTTCATATCGGCCAGAATTACAGGATTGGATTCCTCAGTCTTTAAGCCTGCGTACTTGCCGGCATAGTCGGTGTGTCTGCCGTAGTCATCCACGGGGACAACCAGCTCCATGCCGTAACGCATGCAGGTCTGATAGTCGTCAGCACCGAAGCCGGGAGCGGTGTGGACACAGCCGGTACCGGAATCCATGGTGACGTACTCAGCCCAGACCAGACGGGAGGTCTTGTCCAGGAAGGGATGCTGTGCCAGCATATTCTCAAAGAACTGACCGGGGTAGGTGGCAAGCACCTGATAATTCTCAAAGCCGCCGATGGTCATAACCTTCTCCATCAGAGCCTCAGCCATGATGTAGGTCTCGCCGTTGTCCGCCTTGACCAGCACATAGCTGTCACGGGGATGCAGGCAGATACCCATATTGCCGGGGAGCGTCCAGATGGTGGTGGTCCAGATGACGAAGAAGGTCTTGCTGAGGTCAAAGCCCTCCAGCTTGCCCAGATCGTCCTTCATGGGGAACTTGACGTAGACAGAGGTACAGGGGTCATCCTGATACTCGATATCCGCTTCTGCCACGGCGGTGGCACAGAAGGGACACCAGGTCACGGGCTTCAGACCCTTGTAGATGTAGCCCTTGTCGAACATTCTGCCAAAGACCTTGACTTCCTGTGCTTCAAAGTGCTTGTCCATGGTGCGGTAGGGCTTTTCCCAGTCACCCACAACGCCCAGACGCTTAAAGCCTGCCATCTGCTTCTGGATGAAGTCCTCAGCGAAATCCTCGCAGGCCTTGCGGAAATCGGCAACGCTCATATCCCGGTTGAGCTTGCTCTTGGATTTTTCGATGGCACGCTCAATGGGCAGACCGTGGTTATCCCAGCCGGGGACGTAGGGAGTGTAGTAGCCCATCATGGCATGGGAGCGGAGAATGAAGTCCTTCAGGGTCTTGTTCAAAGCGTGACCCATGTGGATATAGCCGTTGGAGAAGGGAGGGCCGTCGTGCAGGACGAAGGGGGGCAGGTCCTTGTTCTTTTCCAGCAGAGTTTCGTACAGCTCAGACTGGTTCCAGCGCTCCAGCATACCCGGTTCCCGGGCAGGCAGACCGGCTTTCATGGGGAAGTCGGTCTTGGGGGTGATGATTGTATTTTTGTAATCCATTGGAAAGTTTCCTCCTAAATAATCCAAATAACATAAAAAACGCCTTTGCCTCCTGAAATAAGAGACAAAGGCGTAATAACCTCTGCGGTACCACTCTTGTTCTGATTGATCATCAGCACTCGTATGCGCTGTAACGGGCGCGCCCGGCGCAGTCTACGGCAAAAGCCTTCGGTGCGCCGCTCGGAGGTGATAAAGCAACCGCTTCGCCTGCTGCCTTGCACCAACCGACAGCTCTCTGATGGCGGAAAACGGAACTTCCTGTCCTCGTCATAGCGATATTTTATTGATTACCCGGAGTTCCCTGCTGGGGATAGTTCCGACCAAACTGCAGGTTAGCAAACTTGCTGGAAGTATCGGAAGCCGGATGCTTGGGAGGTGCCTTGGGGGCGGTGTCCTGGGTTGTGCCTACCAGAGCCTCAAGGTTCTGGGAAATCTCGTCTGCCATATCCCCGGGCTCGGCAGGGGTGGCGGCAGGAGCGGGAGGTGCCTCAGGAGCAGGAGCGGGGGCGTGCGTCTCACGGATCTTGGTGAGCAGAGCCAGAGCCTGCTGCAGTTCTTCCTCGATGGCACGGATTTTGGCATCTGCCTCACGGCGGGCAGCCTCGACCCGTTCATTCTCGGCGGCGATCAGGGCATCGGCATTCCGGGCATTCTCAGCGGCGGCAACATTGGCTTCCGCAAGCATTTGCGCGCACTTGCTCTCGGCTTCTCTGACCATCATGTCGCAGGTCTTCTGCGCGTTGACAATGGCATCCTTCATGCTGGCTTCGTTGGCACGGTATTCTTCCAGCTTGCCAACCAGCACCTTCATCTTGCTCTTGAGCAGAGCGTTTTCCTTGTAAAGGGTAATGTAATCTTCAGTCAGCGGCTCCAGGAACTCATCCACAGCCTGCATATCGTAGCCGCCAAAGGTGGCACGGCTGAAGGCAATCTGTTCGATTTGCTGCGGTGTAAACATGGCGTATCCTTTCTGTCTTTATTTATGGCAGGAATCAGACGTAGCTGGCTTCTGCCTCAGCCTGAACGTTCTCCAGATCACCCAGAACATTCATGTTGTGGGGGCAAAACAGGTAAGTGGACTGGGCAATCTTCTTGACCTTGCCGTCCAGAGAGTAGGCGCAGCCGGTGAGGAAGTCCACCACACGGCGGGCCAGAGCCTTATCCACATTTTCCAGATTGACGATGATGGCCTTCTTGTCCCGCAGGTCATCGGCTGCCTTGGTGCAGTCGTTGAAAGCGGTGGGACGGAACAGAACCACGTCCTGCTTGCCGGAGTTGATGTTCAGCACCTGACCGCTGAAGCTGCCGCTCTTGGGAGCGGAGGTGTCTGCGGCGGGGGCAGCAGGCTCGGCAGCGGGGGCAGCGCCGCGGCTGCGGCGGGGAGGCTCTTCTTCGTAGCCTTCCAGATCGTCGTCGTAATCATCGAACTCGTCATCGCCGTAGGGCTGGGTGATCTTCTTAACGTTATCCCAAAAACTCATTTTTATTTTCCTCCTGTATGGTACATCAAAAAACAGATGTCACTTGCTGTAATCTCTGGCACCGAAGATGGCGGTGCCCACCCGAATCATGGTACTGCCGCAGGCAATGGCGCTTTGATAATCGTCGCTCATGCCCATGGACACAATGCCCATAGATACATTATCGTATTTTTTTGCCGTTATGTCAACAGCAAGGTTGCGAATTTCTTGAAAAAATTTCGCATTATCCCCGGAATTTTGGCAAATTGGGGGGATGCACATCAATCCCTTGACCCTTACATTGGGAAAATCCGAGATTTTTTCCAGCAGAGGCAGGATATCACGGGTGGCAAAACCGCTTTTGCTCTCCTCGTTTCCGATGTTGATTTCCAGCAAAATATCCTGACAGATGCCCTGACGGGCGGCTTCCTCCTGAATGCAGGCAAGGAGCTTGGGGCGGTCAACGCTTTGAATTAAGGAGACCTTCCCCACCACCTGACGTACCTTATTGGTCTGCAGGTGACCGATGAAATGGACGGGGACACCCTCATAGGCGTTTTCGGAGAGCTTTTGGGTCAGCTCCTGCACCCGGTTTTCACCGCAGCAATCCACACCGGCGGCAATGGCACGGCGGACGGCTTCGGCATCGTTCATTTTGGTGGCGGCGCACAGAAGCACCTCGTCGGGATTCCGACCGCAGGCAATGGCGGCGGCACGCATCTGCGCCTTGATGGCGGCAACATTATTTTCTATGGACATGAGTAAGCCTCGTTTCTTAAGGATAAAACAAAAAAGCGGCGGATGACTCCGTCGCTTTTTTGTGGCTCTTAGGTAGCGGAAGCGGCTTTCAGGGGCTTCATGGGGGCGAGGGTGGAGATGGCATGCTTGTAAATCATTTGCTGCTTGCCGTCGCTGACCAGCACCACCACGAAGCTGTCAAAGCCGGTGATGATTCCCCGGAGCTGGAAGCCATTCATCAGAAACAGGGTCACGGGAACCCGATCCCGGCGTACCTCGTTGAGAATGCCATCCTGAAGATTGATGGAGTCAGACATATGTATACCTTCTTTCTTTGAGTTGGGTATGCTTATGGTAACATTATTCACTTGTCGGTTTCCTGAATAATCCGTCGGGCATTCAGGAGAATTTCACTGCCGTCGCTGCCGGTTTCCCGGGTGAGCCAGTGGATGGCTTGGTTCCGACGAAACCAGGTAAGCTGACGTTTTGCATACCGTCTGGAGGACTGCCGTACCAGGTCGGCGGCTTCCTCAACGGTGCCGAAGCCCTGCAGGGCGCTGACGAATTCTTTATAGCCGATGGCTTGCATGGCGGTGCATTTGGCAGGGATGCCACGGTCAAGGAGGGCTTGGATTTCCGCTATCAGACCCATCTCCAGCATCAGCCCCACCCGAAGGTCGATCCGTCGGTATAATTCACTCCGTTCCCGAAAATCCAGACCCAGCCAGAGGGGGCTGTACTTCGGAGGGATTTGCTGGGTTTTTAAGTTGTGAGCGGTCATGGTCTGACCGGTTTCCATATAGATTTCCAATGCCCGGATAATGCGTTTGCGGTCGGAAAGATGGAGTCTTGCGGCGGTTTGAGGATCGATTTCCTGAAGCCGTGCCATCAAAACTTCGATACCCTCCCGGTCAGCCTCTGCTTCCAGCGCTTCCCGACAGCCTGTGGAGGGGCAGGGGGCGAACTCGTTGCCTTTGATCAGGGCATCCATATACAGCCCGGTGCCGCCGGCAAGGATGGCGGTCTTCCCCCGGGCAAGGACATCCTGCACGATGGGGTCAGCCATGGCGCAGTAGCGGCTGACGGAGAAATCCTCCCAAGGCTCTGCCACGTCCAGCATATGGTGGGGGATGCCCTGCATTTCATCGAAAGTGGGCTTGGCGGTGCCGATGTCCATTCCCTTGTAAACCTGCATGGAGTCGCAGGAAATTACCTCGCCGTCCAGCGCCTTTGCCAGTTCCACAGCCAGCGCCGTTTTTCCCGAAGCGGTCGGCCCGGCAATACAAATCAGATTGTTCATACCTTCACCACCTGATCCATTAACTTCTTTTGAATTGCTTTTCCAGTTGCTTTTTGCTCAAAGTGATGCAAATCGGTCTGCCGTGGGGGCAGTGTTTCAGGTCGTCCCGTTCCATGACCTGCTTCACCAGAGCCAGCAGCTCCTGTTCATCGCTCTTCCAGCCTGCCTTGATGGCGGCTTTGCAGGCGACGGTGTGGAGAATCTCATCTCTGACGGTTTCCCGGCTTTCTCTTCTGCCGGACATCAGGTCAGCGGCGATGGTCTCCAATGCATCGGCGGCATCCTCAGGTGCCAGATCCATGGGGATTTGACGGGCAATGACGGTGCTTTCTCCAAAGGACTCCACCTCGAAGCCCAGTTCCTCCAGAAGCTCCCGATTGCTCAGCAGCTCACCGATGACCTCTGGACTGAGCCGTACCGCAACGGGGGTCAGCAGGGTCTGGGAGGAAAACGCCTCCTGATTGGCTTTCAACTTGTCAAAGAGAATCCGCTCGTGGGCGGCGTGCTTGTCAATGAGGAAGGCATTGTCCCCCTCCTCCACCAGAATGTAGGAGCGGTACAGCTCTCCCACCATCCGCCATGTGTCCGCCTTGGGCATGGGAATGCTCACCTGCTCGGCTTCTTCCTCCCGGGGAGGGGCAGGCGGTGCTGACGGAACGGGGGCTGCCACGGGTTCCGGGGCAGGCTGAGGAACCATAACCCGTTCCTTCAGAGGAGCCGGTGTGGGGATTTCCAGCTTTGCCACCGTAGCGGCGGCAGCGGCAGGGGAGGGCTTGGGCGCACCTTGCAGAGCTGCGGTGAAATTCTGATATTCCTCGGAATTCATGGTGCGGAAGAACCCTTCCTTCCTGGCAGGCAGGGGAGCCGCTTCCTTTTTGGGTGGCAGGGGAGCCGCTTCCTTTTTGGGTGGCAGAGGCGGTGTCTGCACAGGTGCTTTGGGAAGCTGTACCTGAGGACGGTCGGGGGTTTTGTTCAGCGCACCCAGTACGCCATAGTGAACGCAGTCAAATACCGCTTTTTCCGACAGAAATTTGACCTCGGTCTTTGCAGGATGGACGTTGACATCCACCGCCGTGGCAGGCACGGACAGATGGAGCACGCAGGCAGGGAATTTTCCCACCATAATCTGATTGCGGTAGGCTTCCTCCAAAGCGGAAATCAGAAGACGGGAGCGTACCGGACGGTCATTGACAAAAAAGGTCTGCAAATTCCGGCTGGGACGGGCATCTGTGGGTTTGCTGACATAGCCTCTCAGGGAGTAGCCCTCCCAGCGGCTTTCTACTTTGATCATTTTGGCGCATTCTCTGCCGTAGACGCAGTAAACCGCCGCCTCCAGACCACCGGTACCGGGGGTCTGCAAAACCTGCTTGCCGTCCCGGATGAAGGTGAAGGACACCTCCGGATGGGCAAGGGCCTGAAGCTGCACCGCAGCGGTGACCCGGCTGCCCTCCACAGAGTCGGATTTCATAAATTTCATTCGGGCAGGGGTGTTGAAGAACAGGTCACGGATGATGATGGTAGTACCCTCCGGACAGCCTGCCTCGGATTCTTCGGTCACCGTACCGGCGTCCAGATGCAGCGCTGTGCCGCTGATGCTGCCGGTGGTTTTGGTCAGCAGGTCAATGCGGCTGACGGAGGCGATGGCGGCAAGGGCCTCTCCACGGAAACCCATGGTGGTGATGGAAGCCAAATCCTCCGCTGTGCGGAGCTTGGAGGTGGCATGACGTAAAAAGGCAGTCCGTGCATCCTCCGGGGACATACCGCAGCCGTTGTCCGTGACACGGAGGAAGGTCATACCGCCATTGCGGATTTCCACGGTGACTTTGGAAGCACCGGCATCCACGGCATTTTCCAGCAGCTCTTTGACAACGCTGGCAGGACGCTCCACCACCTCACCGGCGGCAATCATATTGGCAATATGGGGAGATAATTGCAGGATTTTCGGCATGGATGATCACCTCAAATTCACAATGGCAATGATGTTAACAGCGGTGTGGATGGCAATGGGGGCAAAAATGCTGCCGCAGTAATCATAAGCCCAGACAAGAACCAGTCCTGCCGGAATGTACTGCACAAAGCAAAGCAGCAGATGCCACGGGGAATACAGCCCGATATAGCCCATAATGTGGATAAAGGCAAACAGACAGGTGGACACGCTGTAGGCAAGCAGCCGACCTTTGGGGAGCAGCACACCGAATACCAGTCCCCGATGCAGCACTTCCTCCACCATCGGCACCAGAAGCACAGTCCCCAGAGCGGTCAGCCAGTAATTTTTACGGCTGTCCTGGGCGATGGCGGCATCGTTGATGTTGTAAAAATTCGGCGCCACCTTGTCAATGCTGAACTGCAGCACAAAACTCAGTACCCAGTAGATGACAAAACCAATCCCTGCGGCAGCCAGTATCTTAGGAATGATTTTCTTGCTGACCCGATAGGTAAACACCAGATACCGGCGGAAAATCAGTCCCACCGATATAAAGTTCACCGCAAAATAGACGAAGTTCACATATGCGGGAGCAATACCGGGGAAAAAGAAACGCAAAATCATGGTCACCAACGGGCCAAGAAACACCAGTTCAAACAGCAGATATTGAAAGCCCCGGGCAATTTCTTTTTTTTGTAGTGGAATTCTCATATCAATCCAGCATTTTCTTCAGCTTATACAGCTCATTCATGGCTTCAATGGGGGTCAGGGTTTCCACGGAAATGGCTTCCAGCGCGGCGCAGACCTGCTGGCTGCGTAAATCCATCATGGAAATCTGATCTTCCGGCTCAGGGGCAGTAACGACCGGACGGGGAGCGCCGCTGCCGCTTTCCAGCTCCTGAAGGATTTCTCTTGCCCGGGTGATGACGCTGGTGGGCAGACCTGCCAGCTTCGCTACTTCCACGCCGTAGCTGTCATCCGTGGCACCGGGAACAATTTTCCGCAGGAAAATCATTTGATCTCCCCGTTTTTTTACAGCAATATTATAATTTTTCACATTGGGCAGTTCCTGCTCAATGGTCGAAAGCTCATGGTAGTGGGTGGCAAAGAGGGTCTTGGCACCCAGCTTTTTGGGGCTGGCGGCATATTCCAGTACCGCACGGGCAATCGCCATGCCGTCGTAAGTAGAAGTGCCTCTGCCGATTTCGTCCAAAATCAGCAAAGAACGGCTGGTGGCATACTTCAGAATGGAAGCCACTTCGGACATCTCCACCATAAAGGTGGACTGACCGGAGGCAAGGTCATCGCTGGCACCGATTCGGGTGAAGACCCGATCGACCAGACCGATTTTGGCTTCCCGTGCCGGCACGAAAGAGCCCATCTGCGCCATCAGCACAATCAGCGCCACCTGACGCATATAGGTGGATTTACCTGCCATATTCGGGCCGGTGATGATGGATACCTGATTTTCCGCAGCCCCCAGCACCGTATCGTTGGGGACGAACAGAGAATCCTTGAGCATAACCTCCACCACGGGGTGACGGCCGTCTTTGATGTGGATTTGTCCGTCCAGCGTGATTTCCGGGCGGCAGTAGCCCCTTTGTACCGCAACGGTGGCAAGGGAACACAGAGCATCCGCTGCCGCGGCAGCCGCCGCGCTTTGCTGGACTCTTGCCGCCTGCATTGCCAGATGCTCCCGAAGACGGGTGAAAATCTGGTATTCCAGAGCAGTCAGACGGTCTTTTGCGGTGAGCACCTGATCTTCCAGCTCTTTCAGCTCCTGGGTGATGTAACGCTCACAGTTGGCAAGGGTCTGCTTGCGGATGTAGTGCTCAGGCACCTGATCGATAAAGGACTTGGATACTTCGATATAGTAGCCGAACACCCGATTGAAGCTGACTTTCAGGGTGCGGATACCGGTCTTTTCCCGTTCCTGAGCTTCGATGGCGAGGATGGTGCCGGAGCCGCCTTCCATGATATCCCGAAGACGGTCAGCCTCCGGGTCAGCACCCTTGCGGATGATGCCGCCTTCCCGAACGGTCAGGGGAGGCTCGTCCACAATGGTATGCTCAATCAGGGAGGCACAGTCGGACAGCGGGTCGATTTCTTTATCCAGCCGTTTCAGCAGGGGAGACTCCGCGGTGGCAAGCTGCGCCTTGACCAGAGGCAGTGCGCGAAGACCTCTTGCCAGCCCCAGCAGGTCACGGCAGTTGACTGTGCCGGTGACCACACGGGTCATCACCCGTTCCAGATCGGTGACATCCTTCAGGGCTTCTGTCAGTTCCCCACGGAGAATGGGGGAACTGACCAGTTCTTCCACGGCACTTTGGCGGCGGTAAATGGCATTGGCATCCAGCAGAGGCTTTTCCAGCCAGCTTCGGAGCATCCGTCCGCCCATGGCAGTGTGGGTTTTGTCCAGCACCCACAAAAGGGTGCCACGCTTTTCCTTGGAACGCATGGTTTCCGTCAGCTCCAGATTTCTCCGGGCATCCAGATCCAGCTCCATGAACCGACCGGTGGTGTAGTATTGAAGCTGACGGATATGTGCCAGTTCATTTTTTTGCAAAGTGATCAGGGTACTCAGCAGAGTACCTGCGGCAATGATGGCGGCAGGAAGCCCCGTCAGCCCCAGATTGGCAAGGGGTGCGCCGAAGTGGCTTTCCAGCAGTGCTTCGGAAGCGGAAAGGTCAAACTGCTCCTCCCGACCTTCGTCCACACAGCAGCTTAAACGGCGGACGAGGGTGTCGTCCATGGCGCTGTCGTGAACCCCTTCGCCGCCACGGATGACCTCCGTGGGAGAAAACCGCCCCAGCTCGGAAATCGCGCCGGTCATATCGGCGCACACGGTGACAAAGAAAGCACCGGTGGAAACGTCGCAGAATGCCATGCCGAACTTGCCTTCCAAGCCGTAAACGCAGGCAATGTAGTTGTTTCGGTTTTCGTCCAGCATACAGCTTTCCGTAACGGTGCCGGGGGTGACGATCCGGGTGATGTCCCGTTCCACCAGACCCTTGGTGGTGGCAGGGTCCTGCATCTGCTCGCAGATGGCGACCTTGTAGCCCTTCTGCACCAGCCGCGCGATATAGGCATCCACGGAGTGATAAGGCACACCGCACATGGGGGTCTGCTCCTCCTTGGGTTTGCCCCGGTCACGGGTGGTCAGGGTCAAATCCAGCTCCCGGGCGGCGATTTTGGCATCCTCGTCGAACATTTCGTAGAAGTCGCCCAGCCGGAAAAACAGGATGCAGTCCTGATTTCGCTCTTTAATTTCGTTGTATTGCCGCTTCATGGGGGTAGGCTCGTTGGGCTTAGCCATGGATAAGACCTCTCTTTATTTCAGGTTTCCGGTAAGACTCCAGGTGTTGGAACCGGTGATGGTGATATTCCGGTATGTGCCGATGAGACTGTCCTCTCCGGCAAAACGCACCAGCCGTCCGCCTTCGGTTCGGGCGGTGAGCATCTCGCCGTCCTTACCGTCCACCAGACAGCGGAAGGTTTTTCCCACATATCCACGGTGGATTTCCTCGGAAATGCGGTTCTGGGTGGCACACAGCAGGTCAAACCGACGGTTCTTCTCCTCCTTGGGGGTGGGGTCTTCCATGGAGGCTGCCGGAGTGCCGTGACGGGGAGAGAAAATAAAGGTAAACAGAGCATCGTAACGCACCTGCTCAATCAGGGACAGGGTTTCCATGAATTCTTCCTCGGTTTCCCCGGGGAAGCCCACGATGACATCGGAGGTCAGCACCAGCTCCGGCATGACGGACTTGGCATAATTCACCGCCGCCAGATACTTTTCACGGTCATAGTGGCGGTTCATCGCCTTCAGCACCCGACTGGAGCCGGACTGGAAGGGCAGATGAAGTTGCTTGGCGATTTTATCGTGGGCAGCCATGGTATCAAAGAGCTTTTGGGAAGCATCTCTGGGATGGCTGGTCATAAAGCGGATCAAAAATTCCCCGGGGATTTGGGCAATGGCAGCCAGCAAATCCGCAAAATCCATGCCGTCGTCCAGATCCTTGCCGTAGGAGTTGACGTTCTGGCCCAGCAGGGTGATCTCCTTGCAGCCGTTTTCAATCAAAGTCCGGCACTCTGCCAGAATGTCCCCACTCTTTCGGGAACGTTCCCGACCACGGACATAGGGAACGATGCAGTAGGTGCAGAAATTGTTGCACCCGTACATAATGGATACCCATGCTTTCAGGATGTTGTCACGGACTTGGGGCAGACCTTCGGCAATGGAGCCGGCTTCGTCCTCCACATAAAATACCCGCTTTCCCGTGGATAAGGTGCGGTAGAGAATCTCAGGAAACTGCCACAGATGATGGGTCGAGAACACACCGTCCACATGGTGGTAGCTTTTGCGAATCCGCTCCGATACGATCTGCTCTCCAGCCATACAGCCGCACAGAAAAATCTTCTGACCGGGGTGGCGGCGCTTGGTGTGTACCAGAGCACCCAGATTGCCGAAAACCCGCTGCTCCGCGTGTTCCCGAATGGCGCAGGTGTTCATAACCACCACATCCGCGCCCTCAGCCTCATCGGTTATCCGATAGCCGCTCTGGGCAAGAAGACCACGGATTTTTTCAGAGTCCGCTTCATTTTGCTGACAGCCGTAGGTCTCCACATAAGCGGTGGGGACGGTGCCACGTTCCTGCCAGTAAGCGGCAATGCGGTCGCAATAGGCAAACTGCTCACTAAGCAGCGCCTGAGAAATTACAGTGGTTTTTCCTGCCATAGGGGATTCCTCCAAATGATACTTATCTAGCATATAATAATACCATTTTCTCACACCATTTTCAAGGAATAATTTATATTGTGTAAATAAAATATGACCTGACTTGAAATCCCGGAATTGACGTGGTAAACTATGGGCTAGTTGCACCGGCAAAAGTGCCGGAGAAGGAGACAATTATGGAATGTGAAAACTGCGGAGCCATCCTCCCGGAGGATGCCGAGCTTTGCCCGGAATGTGGGCAGCCCAAAGCACCGGTCATAACCCCGGAAACCGGGGAAACCCCCGATGTTCCCGAAACCCCCGAAGCACCGGCAAAGAAAAAGGTCAAGTGGTGGCAGATTGCTCTGCTCAGCGTGGCAGGTGTGATTTTGCTTCTGTGCCTGAGTGTGGTGGTCTATTGGGGCGCTACCGGAGTACAGAGCTTTGACGAGGGAATCCAGAGCATCGTCAAGCTGGTAACACCCAGAGAGAATAACGTCTACTATAAGGATTCCTACTCGGTTTCCGATGAAAAGGCTTACGACAAGCGGGATCAGGTCGTCGCTACCGTAGGCACCGGGGAGCTGACCAATGGGGAGCTGCAGGTGTACTACTGGACGAACTTCTATGATTTTCTGGAGAATTACGGCTACTATGCCGTGTACTACGGTCTGGATTATACCCAGCCTCTGGACGAGCAATCCTGCAAGGATAACAACGGCACCTGGCAGCAGTATTTCCTCTCCGGCGCGCTGGACAGCTGGCACAATTATCAGGCTATGGCACTGATGGCGCAGGAGGAGGGAATGACACTCTCCGACGACATGAAAAAGAGTCTGGAGGAACTGCGGAGCAATCTGACCGCCGCCGCGGTGGAAGGCGGATTTGCCTCCATTAACGAAATGCTGCAGGCAGACATGGGCCCCGGCTGCACCTACGAGGCTTACGAAGCCTATATGCAGACCTACTACGCAGGCTACCAGTATTTCAGCGAGAAGTATGAAGCCTTCGAGGTTACCGACGATGCCATTGAGAAGTATTTCAAGGAAAACGAAGAAACCCTGAAAACCTCCGGCATTACCAAGGAAAGCGGCAATCTGGTGGACGTGCGCCATATCCTTGTGGGGATATCCGGCGGCACCAAGGATGAAAAGGGCAATGTGACTTACTCCGATGAGGATTGGGAAGCCTGCCGTGCAAAAGCCCAGAAGCTGCTTGACGAATGGCTGGCAGGGGATGCCACAGAGGATACCTTCGCCGCGCTTGCCGTCAAGCACTCCGAGGATACCGGCTCCGCGGAAAACGGCGGACTGTACCAGAACCTGAATGCTGACAGCGGTATGGTGAAGGAGTTCACCGAATGGTATATGAATAAAGACCGCAAGGCAGGGGACTACGGTCTTGTAAAAACGGAGTACGGCTACCATATCATGTACTTCTCCGCCGCCGAAGCTGAATGGATTCGCACCTGCCGGGAAGAAATTCTCAGCGATTGGTCTGCCGACCTGCTGAAAACCGCCACGGAAAAATACCCCATGGACGTAAAATATAAAAACATCGTCCTCGGCGTTGTGGACTTCAGCGAGGAATAAAACCAAAAGGGCTGCCTCAAACGGTTGTTTGAGACAGCCCCTTTTTCATGCCATATAAACGCAGTAATAAATTGTTGTTTGAAGTTCAATTACGCATATGTCACTTGCCTCTCCCTATGGGAGAGGTGCCCCCGAAGGGGGCGGAGAGGGCATCGTGATTTTCTTAAAGAAAATCACATCGCCGCAGGCGATAACGACACATTTTT
>JAFULI010000113.1 GCA_017473455.1 Oscillospiraceae bacterium | reverse complement strand
AATCAGAAAAATGTTAGAATTTTTCTGATTTTCAGGAAAATGTGTCGTTATCGCCTGCGGCGATGTGATTTTCTTTAAGAAAATCACGATGCCCTCTCCGCCCCCTTCGGGGGCACCTCTCCCATAGGGAGAGGCAAGTGGCGTATGCGTAATCGAACTTCAAACAACAATTTACCGGTATGAGTTTCGGGTGTAGCAGCAGGCTGTGATGGGATTTGTATTTAGGGCTTGACTTTAGTGTGCTAAAGTGATAAAATATCTGCATTGCTGTTACGGAGGGATCACTATGAAGCATAGTCAAGAGCTGGACCGGCTGTTTCAGAGTTTTTTGAATTTGCAAACTCTGGAGGAATGCTACGCATATTTTGAAGATCTTTGCACCATTAAAGAACTGAGCGACATGGCTCAGCGGCTTCAGGTTGCGACCCTGCTTTCCCAAGGGATGAGCTATCAGAAAATCACCGAGCAAGTGGACGTCAGCACCGCCACCATCGGCAGAGTCAGCCGTTGCCTGAATTACGGCCCCGGTGGCTATCGCACTACACTGGATAAACTGGAGGACAAGTAAATGGACAGAGCATTATGCTCGGCAGAGGAGATTTCCGTCTGCCTGAGAAACCTGTATGAACAGTTCGGTTACACCGCTTACAAAATGAGCAAATTTGAAGAATACGACCTGTATGCCCGAAACAAGGATTTTCTGGTGTCTGACAGTGTCATCACCTTCACCGACCGGGACGGAAAACTTATGGCGCTGAAGCCTGACGTGACCTTGTCCATTGTCAAAAACGGCAAGGATCTGCCTTGGGCGCAGAAGGTATATTATAATGAGAACGTCTACCGTGTCACCCGTGGCGCCCACGGCTACCGGGAGATTATGCAGATTGGTCTGGAGGCCATGGGCAGCATCGACGATTACTGCATCTGCGAGGTACTCACCCTTGCCACCCAAAGTCTGAAGCAGATTTCCCCGGATGCGGTACTGGAGGTTTCCGACCTGAGCATTCTGAAGGAACTGACGGACAGTCTGCAAATCCCTCTGAGCAAACGGGAGACGCTGGTTCGTTTCATCAGCCAGAAAAATGCCCATGAGCTGGCGGCACTGTGTCGGGATTGCGGCCTTTCCGGGGAACAGACCGATGTGCTTCGGTGGCTTGCCTCCACCTGCGGAACCCCTTCCGAGGTGCTTCCGGAGCTGGAAACCAAACTCTCCGGCTTCGTAAGTCAGGAGACCCTGCGCCGTTTTGCCAATGTTCTGCAGGCGCTGGACAACGAAGAAATCCTGCGGATTGACTTCTCCGTGGTGGATGATATTCATTATTATAACGGGTTTGTGTTCAAGGGCTTTGTCCGTGGCATTCCTGAAAGCATTCTCTCCGGCGGTCAGTACGACAAGCTGATGAAGAAGATGCACCGCACCTCCGGTGCCATCGGTTTTGCGGTATACACAGACCTGCTGAGCCGTCTGGAGGCTCCCAACACCGGCTTTGATGTGGACACGGTGCTGCTATACTCTCCGGAGGTTTCTCCGAAGGCGCTTCGGGAGCAGGTCAATATCCTGATGGCAACCGGCATTTCTGTCATGACACAAACCGTCATGCCGGAAAATATCCGCTGCAGACAGGTTCTGAAATTCAACGGCAGTGAGGTGGAAACTCTTGAAAACAATGCTTAATGTGGCGCTCCCCAAGGGGAGATTGGGAGAAAAGGTCTATGCCATGTTCGAGACCGCAGGCTTCCCCTGCCCTTCTATTAAAGAAAACAACCGCAAACTGATTTTTGAAAATCCTGAGTGCGGTGTCCGCTATTTCTGGGTCAAGCCCTCGGACGTTGCCATTTACGTGGAACGGGGCGCGGCTGACATCGGCGTGGCAGGCAAGGACATTCTGCTGGAATATCAGCCCGATGTCTATGAGCTTCTGGATTTGAATCTGGGCAAGTGCCGGATGTGTGTTGCCGCAAAGTCCGGATTCCGGGATGATACCCGTCGGCAGCTTCGGGTTGCCACAAAATTCACCAACATCGCCCAGAATTACTATCGCTCTCTGGGTCGGGATATCGACATCATCCACCTGAACGGTTCTATCGAGATTGCTCCCATTCTGGGGCTGTCCGATGTGATCGTGGATATCGTGGAAACCGGTACCACGCTGAAGGAAAACGATCTGCTGGTCTATGACACCATCGTTCCCATCTCCGCCCGACTGATTTCCAACAAAGCCAGCTACAAATTCAAGGGAAGCCAGATTGACCAGATTATCCGTTCGATGAACGCCCAGATGGAGGAAGCCCGATGATTAGAATTATGAAGTACAGCGAGGTCTCCCCGGAGGAGATTTTCGCCCGGGTAGAACCGGTGGTGGATGTTGCCGCCATCGTTTCCGATATCATCCGCAACGTCCGTACCCGTGGGGACGAGGCGCTGCTGGAATACTGCGAAAAATTCGACAAAGCAAAACTCACCGCATTGCAGGTGACCCCTGAGGAAATTCAGGAGGCAGTGGCTGCTGTAGAGCCTTCTTTTATCGCTATTTTGGAGCGAGCCGCCGCCAACATCCGCAAATTCCACCAAAAGCAGGTGCGAAACAGCTTCATCATCAACGATGAGGACGGCATTCTCATGGGACAGAAAATCATCCCCGTGGACAGAGCCGGTCTGTACGTCCCCGGCGGCACGGCAGCATACCCCTCCACCGTGCTGATGGACTCCATTCCTGCCAAAATCGCCGGTGTTCCGGAGGTTGTGATGGTCACCCCACCCAATGCCCAAGGCAAGGTCAACCCCTACATTCTGGCAGCGGCATCCGTTGCCGGTGTGGATAAGATTTTCAAGGTCGGCGGCGCACAAGCCATTGCCGCCCTTGCCTACGGCACGGAAAGCATCCCCAAGGTGGACAAAATCGTTGGCCCGGGGAATGCCTTTGTTGCCGAAGCCAAGCGGCAGGTTTTTGGGCAGGTGTCCATTGACATGATTGCCGGGCCAAGTGAAATCCTCATTGTTGCCGACGGCAAGTCCAACCCCCGTCATCTGGCAGCCGACCTGCTGAGTCAGGCGGAGCATGACAAGCTGGCAAGCGCTGTGCTGGTCACCGACTCCATGGAGCTGGCTCTTGCGGTTCAGAAGGAACTGGAGGTCCAGATTCCTCTGCTGGAGCGTGGGGACATCGCCAGAGTATCCATTGACAACAACGGCAAAATCATCGTTGCTCAGGATCTCCGGCAGGTCATCGAGATTTCCAACGAAATTGCTCCGGAGCATCTGGAGCTTTGTGTGGACAATCCCTTTGATTATCTGGACTCCATCCGCCACGCAGGCAGTATTTTCATGGGCCGCAACTGCCCTGAAGCTTTGGGCGACTATCTGGCGGGCCCCAACCACACCCTGCCCACCAGCGGCATGGCACGGTTCTCCAGCCCTCTGAGTGTGGATGATTTTATCAAAAAGACCCAGTACACCTACTACACCCGGGATGCTTTGAACCGGGTAGCACGGGATGTGGCAGCCTTTGCTACGGCAGAGGGTCTTACCGCCCACGCCCGCAGCGCCCTGATTCGCACGGAGGATGACCAATGAGCCGCTTTTTCAGTTCCAAATTCTCCGCTCTGACTCCCTACACCCCCGGTGAGCAGCCCACAGACCAGCGTTACATCAAACTCAATACCAACGAATCTCCCTTCCCCCCCTCCCCCAAAGCCCAAAGCTATGCCCGGGAGGAGGCAGGAAAGCTGGAGCTGTACTCCGACCCCACCTGCGCTGCTCTGACCAAAAAAGCCTGCCAGGTTTTCGGGGTAGAACGGGAGGAAATCATTTTCTCCAACGGCTCTGACGAGGTATTGAACTTCGCCTTTATGGCATTCTGCGACAAACATACCCCTGCTGTTTTCCCTGACATCACCTATGGTTTTTACAAGGTGTTTGCCCAGTTAAACGGCATTCCCTATACGCAAATTCCCCTGAAGGAGGATTTCTCCATCGGGCTTTCCGACTATCAAAACGCAAAGGGTACGCTGTTCATTGCCAACCCCAATGCCCCCACCGGACTGCTTTTAAGTCTTGCGGAAATCGAAAGCATCGTTGCTTCCGACCCTGACCGTGTGGTAGTCATTGACGAGGCGTACATTGATTTTGGTGGGGTAAGTGCCATCCCCCTGACGAAGAAATATAACAATCTGCTGGTGGTACAGACCTTCTCCAAATCCCGTTCCATGGCTGGCGCACGGCTGGGCTTTGGTGTGGGCTGCAAGGCGCTCATTCAGGATTTGAATACCATCAAGTATTCCACCAACCCCTACAACGTCAACCGCATGACCATGGCGGCAGGCTTGGGAGCCTTGGAAGACGATGACTATTTCCGTAAGAACTGCCGTGCCATCATGGAAAACCGCGCATGGACTGCGCAGCAGCTTGCCGCTCTGGGCTTTACCATGACCGACTCCATGACCAATTTTCTGTTTGCCAAGAGTCCTGCCATCGCCGGTAAAGAACTGTACAATGCTTTGAAAGCCCGTGGCATTCTGGTACGTCACTTTGACACACCCCGGCTTACCGACTATATCCGCCTTACGGTGGGCAGTCGGGAGCAGATGGAAGCCTTTATCTCCACTGTGAAAGAAATTCTGGAGGTTTCATTATGAGAATGACCGAAATTAAACGCGCCACCGCGGAAACGGATATCAGCATCAATTTGAATTTGGACGGCACCGGTCAGAGCGAAATTCAGACCGGCTGCGGTTTTCTGGATCATATGCTCACTCTGTTTGCCCGTCACGGACGGTTTGACCTGATCGTTAGCTGTCAGGGAGATACCTATGTGGACGACCACCACACGGTGGAGGACATCGGCATTGCTTTGGGACAGGCCTTTGCCAATGCCCTTGGGGACAAGCGGGGCATCTGCCGCTACGGAAGCTGCACCCTCCCCATGGACGAAAGCCTGATTCTCAGTGCCGTTGATTTGTCCGGTCGGGGGTATCTGGGCTATGCGCTGGACATCCCCACGGAAAAGGTAGGCAGCTTTGATACGGAGCTGGTGGAGGAATTCTGGTTGGGCTTTATCCGCAATGCCGCCTGCACCCTGCACATCCGTCAGCTTGCCGGAAGCAACTCCCATCATATCATTGAGGGGGCTTTCAAGTCCGTTGCCCGAAGCCTGAAGGCAGCGGTCGCCATCGACCCCGACTATGCAAACGAAATCCCCTCCACGAAAGGTGTGCTGTAAATGGTAGCAATCGTTGATTACGGTGTGGGCAATCTGTTTTCTCTGGAATGCTCATTGAATGCCGTGGGTGCGGAGGTTACCGTCACCGCTGATCCCAATGTGCTGAAAAATGCCGATCAGGTGATCCTGCCCGGTGTGGGTGCTTTTGAAGACGCGGCAAAAAAACTCCGCAGTACCGGTCTTGACCGGGTACTGAAGGAACTGGCAGACAGCGGAAAGCCTCTGCTGGGCATCTGCCTTGGAATGCAGCTTCTGTTTGAGAAAAGCTACGAGTACGGTGAGCATGAAGGTCTGGGGCTGATTCCCGGTCAGGTAGTCGCCATGGAGGGTGTTATTCCCTCTGAACTGAAAATCCCCCACATTGGCTGGAATGCTCTGAAATTCCGCAACCCTACCCCGATTTTCGCTGACATTCAGCAGGGGGACTGCGTTTACTTTGTCCACTCCTACTATGCCACGAACTGCGAAGAATTTGTCACCGCCACCGCTGAGTACGGTGCGGAACTGACCGCTTCCGTAGCACGGAAAAACGTCTTCGGCTGTCAGTTCCATCCGGAAAAGAGCGGCAGCGTGGGACTTGCCATTTTGAAAGCCTTTACCCGTCTGAAGGAGGAAGATATATGCTGATTTACCCTGCCATTGATTTGTACGGCGGCAAGGCTGTGCGGCTTTACAAGGGCGACTATGCCCAGATGACAGTATATAACGACAATCCCGTGGCTGTGGCAAAGGATTTCCTTGCCTGCGGTGCAAGCTGCATCCATCTGGTGGACTTGGAAGGCGCAAAAAGCGGCACCACCCCCAATTATGACACCGTCACCGCCATCAAGAATGCCACCGGGCTGTTTTGCGAAATCGGCGGCGGTATCCGGAGTATGGATACCATTGCCCGGTATCTGGATGCCGGCATTGACCGTGTGATTTTGGGTACCGCCGCAGTGACCGAGCCGGGATTTGTTGCCGAAGCGGTGGCGAAGTACGGTGAGAAAATCGCCGTTGGCATCGACATTAAGGACGGCTTCGTTGCCATCAAGGGCTGGACGGAGAAATCTCAGGAGGATGCCTTCGCCTTTACCGCAAAAATGGAGGCCTTAGGGGTTAAAACTCTGATTTGCACCGACATCTCCAAAGACGGCGCCATGCAGGGCACCAACCATGAACTGTATCGGGAGCTGTCCCAACGGTTTTCCATGAACATCATTGCCTCCGGCGGTGTGTCCTCTTTGGAGGATGTGGAGCGTCTGGCGGCTCTGGACATCCACGGTGCCATTGTAGGAAAAGCCTATTACACCGGTGCCATTGACCTGAAGTCCGCAATTGAGGTGGCAAAATGATTACAAAACGCATCATCCCCTGTCTGGATGTAAAAAACGGCAGAGTGGTCAAGGGTGTGAATTTTGAGGGACTGCAGGATGTGTCCTCTCCCGTGGAGCTGGCGAAATTCTACAGCGGCTGCGGTGCGGACGAACTGGTATTCTACGACATCACCGCCTCCTCCGACGGACGGAAACTGTTCACCGACATTCTGGTGGAGACCGCAAAAAGTGTCTTCATCCCCCTGACGGTGGGCGGCGGCATCAACACCCTTGAGGATTTTGATCGGGTTCTGAAATGCGGTGCTGACAAGGTCAGCGTCAACTCCGGCGCTATCCGCAATCCCGATTTGGTCTATCAGGCAGCGAAGCTCTACGGCGACCAGTGCGTGGTGCTTTCCGCGGATATCAAACGTGTGGACGGGGTATTTCGGGTCTTTGCCAAAGGCGGCAGAGAAAACACCGGCATGGAAGCCATTGAATGGATTCGCCGCTGTGTGGACAACGGTGCCGGTGAAATCGTGGTCAACTCCATCGACACCGACGGTGTCAAGGGTGGCTTTGACCTTCCCATGCTGGAGGCCGTCTGCAATGCGGTGAACGTGCCGGTGATTGCCTCCGGCGGCGCAGGTAAGATTGGGGACTTTATTACATTGTTCCAGACCCTTCCCAAGGTGGATGCCGGTCTCGCCGCTTCCATCTTCCATTTCGGTGAAGTGTCCATTAAGGATTTGAAGCATCAGATGGCACTTGCCAACATTCCTACCAGAGAATAAGGAGAACATAACCATGCTGAATTTAGATGAACTGAAATTTGACAAAGACGGACTGATTCCCGCCATTATCGTGGACTCCGTCACCAAAAAGGTGCTGACCCTTGCCTACATGAACCGGGAAAGCCTTGCCATTTCCATGGAAAAGGAGCTGACCTGCTTCTACAGCCGTTCCCGTCAGGAGTTGTGGCTCAAGGGCGAGACCAGCGGTAATTATCAGCACATCGTTTCCATCACCGCTGACTGCGACAAGGATGCCCTGGTGGTGGTAGTCGAACCGGATGGCCCTGCCTGCCACACCGGAGAAGTCACCTGCTTCCACAATCCGCTTTTCCAGAGTGAGGAGCGGCATGAATTCTCCTATCAGGGTCTGATGACGCTGATTGAAGGCCGCAAGACCGAGAAGAAGGAAGGCTCTTACACTACCTACCTCTTCGAAAAGGGTCTGGACAAGATTCTGAAAAAGGTGGGCGAGGAATGCACCGAGGTCATCATTGCCGCCAAGGACGATGACAAGAAGGAGACCATTTACGAGGTGGCAGACCTTGCCTACCATGTGATGGTAATGATGATTCAGATGGGTATATCTCTGGAGGACATCCACAAGGAGCTTGCCTCCCGTCACGTTATTGACCATAAAGTCAAGCAGGAGAAGATGACTCAGTAATGCAAAGCACCCCCGAAGCAAAACGCTTCGGGGGTGTGTTGTATTCCCGGCAAAGTGGGTTTATTCTTCGTAGGTCAACGGGATGCCGTATACCCGCTCGTAGGTTTCCCGGCAGAAACGTTCGTTTTCTATACGGAGTTTTTCTTTGGCTTCCGGCTTGGACAAGGTTGGGTCGGGATAGATGGGTTTTCCCAGATGGGGGGTATATGCCTGCACCGGCAGACCGTCCGGGTCCAGCTTCTCCGTATCTGCCATGGTGATGAAGCAAGGCACCACCGGGACATTGTTCTTCACCGCCATGTCAAACGCACCGGTTTTCATAGGCTTGGGTTTGCGGTAATTCCACCACATACTTTGTTCCGGATAAATCAGCACACAATGTCCCTGCGCCAGCACCTGACGAACAGCGGCAAGGAATTTCTTCATCGTGTTCAGATTGGAGCTAAGAGGCAGGGTGTTGCAGTTGCGCATGAGCACTCCGTAGAAACCGGGGAAGGAGGTGTAGTTCCCCTCTTTGATCACCCGAAACAGCCGTCCCCGGTGGTGGGAAGCGTCAAAAACCCGCTGCATGATAAAGCTGTCCATGGGGTGGAAATGGTTGCAGGTGACCACCGCACCCTTGACTGCCGACAGATGCTCCAAGCCCTCGGCACGGTGCAGGACAATTTCCTTCCGCCACTCCATTTTCCAGAAAAACAGATATGCCGCGGCAAATGCCAGCTTCCTCTTACAAAAGCCCAGAAAGCCTTTATGGAGGTAATTGATATCCTCCGGCAGCAGAGGCTTTCCCGGAGGGTCTTCCTCCACATCCTCGTCAAAACGGCGCTGCCGTTCCAATTCCGCGATTTTCGCCAGCACCTGCAGGCGGTAAGGGGAAATCTCAGCCATCAGCAGCACACCACCCGTCTGATTTGCCGGTGAATATGGGCATTCTCCCGGCTGTCCATGGCTTGCTTTACGCACATACCAATCAAATCCAAGGTTTGTTTTGCGGCGGCTTCCCGCTGCTCACAAGTGTAATTACGCTTAATGCTGCGGATTTGGGTCAGACAGCCGCTTCTTGCGGCATAGTCCCAGAAGATTTCTTCGTATGCCACGCCGTCCTTATGCCAGGGCTTGCCGTCCAGATTATAATGAATCAGCTTGGGCTGTGCCGCTTGGATACCGGTGGGCATGGTATTCCACTCGTAGCCCAGATAGGTCACCCGATCACGGCAAATGACGTTCAGGTAGTCCTGATCCTGCGCCACCTGAAATTTGACCCGTCCCAGAAGCTCCAGAAAAATTCCGGTAAAGCCCTCGGCACGCATTGCCTCCAGGTTCATCAGTAACACACCGGCATTGAAATATTTCTCAGGATTCTCAAAGCCCAGACGGTTACGGACATAGAGTGCCATTTCCGCAATGCTGCCCACCATGCCATCCGGCACAGCACCCACCAGATTGGTTCCCAGCTCCACATCGTAAAGCTGGGCAACGTCGGTTTCCAGCACCAGATCGCAATCCAGATACAGTGCCTTCTTCAGCTCCGGAAACAGTTCCGGAATGAACAGCCGATAGTAGGTAGAAGCAGAGTAATAATCACGGGTGTGCAGACGGTGGGACAGAGTTTCCATCCGATGGGAGATATTATAAAACCCGATGGTGAAGCCCTCTTCCTCCAGCTTGCCGATGCGGCTGCATCCGGCTTCGCTGATACCGGTATGGAGCACCCGAACGGCATAATGGCGGTTGGGTGCCCGATGCTGCTTCACAGAAGTCAGGGTCACAGCCAGAAACGGCACATAGGCATCGTCGCAGGCAAAAAACAAGTTCACAGTATTCATGATATTTTCTCCTTAATGGTCAGGTACTCCTCAAGAACATCATCGAAGCAGGTATAACGGAATTTCTCCCGAAGGCGGTCGACTTGCCATTGCTTGATATTTTCCGTGTGAGGATAGGGCAGGTAAAACAGCCGCTTGGAAAAATGGCGGATTACCGTGCCACGGTATAAAAACTTCTGATCGTTGAACCGCTGGGACAGCAGCTTCCGTCGGGTGGTGGATCGAATCAATGCCGACTGATCTGCAAACAGCAGCTTTTTTCTTTGGATTAAGGCTCGTGCCTCCGGGAACAGTCCGGTACGGCGGCAGTTTTCCATATTGAACAGCAGCACCCCGGCATTGATATAATTGGGGTACACCAGAAATTTTCCGTAGTGATCTCTGGCGGCGGCATACTCCACATGGCTGATATCCTGATCGAACAGCAGTCCGATATCCCGACAAGCCATCACATCCACGTCCAGATACAGCAGCTTTGCAGGCATGGGTACCAAATCTGCCAGCAGCCGCAGAAGGGTATAGGGAGAACAGTAGCAGCCCTCGTTGATATTCCCCTTCAGGTGTGCCTCGTAAAGTGCGGTTACATCGTAGTGCTTGACCAAGGTCTGCGGATTGTGCCGCTGAAGAGCCTCCTGCAGAAGATTACATTGTTCTTCACTCAGGCACAGATAATCCGGTGATACTCTCGTCAGTTCCATGGTAAAAATATGGATGGTCAGGGGTCTGGGACTTTCCATGCGCCGTACAATACTCAGCGCGGAGGTCAGCACACCGTCAAAGACCTTGTGATTTCCGCAATACAGTATGTCAATCACTGTG
This sequence comes from Oscillospiraceae bacterium, assembly GCA_017473455.1. Classification (GTDB taxonomy): domain Bacteria; phylum Bacillota; class Clostridia; order Oscillospirales; family Oscillospiraceae; genus Faecousia. The sequence continues at coordinate 1,331 of JAFULI010000113.1, read as the reverse complement.
AGTTCTCCTTCTTTTTCTCATATCGGATATACTCCTGGTTGCTTTCCCGGCTTCTCGCCACCATAGCCTCATAAATCTGATCCCGAAGGGCTTTGGCTCTTGCCCGGGGCGGAAGCTCCGGATTGGGATAGAAGGGGCCGTCCAGCCACGTTACCGTCCGTGGACGCTTGCTGAAACGGCGGCGATGATAGGTGGTAGTCATGGCAAAGCTGGGGGCATCCAGCTCCACGGGAAACTTCATGGAGGTGGGAGGGAAATCCCGTATCCATGTGCAGTAGGGCCAGATGTGGGCTTCCGGGTAGACCATCACCACGTTGCCCTGACGGAATCGGGTGCGGATGGCTTCCCGAAAATTCAGCATTGCCTTTCGGTCGGAAGGAAGGGGCAGTGCACCGAGGTAGGGTGTCACCTTCCCCAGTACCGGCATGGACACATTGTCCGGATGAACGATGATGTACACGCTTCGGGGAAACAGCGTCAGGGTGGGCAAAAAAGGGTCAGCCCCCTGCTGGGTGTGGTTGCCGTAGACGAAGAACCCCTGCCCCCTCACCTGCTTCAAAAGTCTGCGGTTTCGGAAAGCCGCCCGGTGATAGGCTTTGCAGTAAAGAAATCCAGCCGGCATGGCAATCAGGCGGTAGGTCAGGAACCGAAGAAACCGCCAACGACGGGATGGGTCAACATAGGTGTAATCCCCATCAATGATCCGGGGCGTAATGCCACCGGTGGAAAATTCATCGTTACGTTCATCGGTGTAATATACAGTTTTGATAGGCTGCCGCTGTTTCATGTATCTCACTTCCAAAGGGATTGCCGGGTCAATCAACCCGACAGCTACAGTATAGCGAGCAGGTCGGTAGAATACAAGAAACTCCCCCGTTTTCCCTCTCTCCCCCTAATTCCCCGAGAAAAAAAACCGGTAGAACCCCTCTCTACTGTCAGGAGAGTGGGTTCTACCGGGGAAAATCGGGTAAAAAGCAGCGAATTTCCGCCCCGCAGGGTGCTTGTCGCCATCAAGCTGGGGGAACCGTTTTCCGGATGACACAGCTTGTACCGTCGTGTGCTGTAATTTTTGAAACTTTGTACGGATCAATTGTTGTTTGAAGTTCAATTACGCATATGTCACTTGCCTCTCCCTATGGGAGAGGTGCCCCCGATGGGGGCGGAGAGGGCATCGTGATTTTCTTAAAGAAGATCACATCGCCGCAGGCGATAACGACACATTTTCCTGAAAATCAGAAAAATTCTAACATTTTTCTGATTGCCCTCTCAGTCACGCCTTACGGCGTGCCAGCTCTCCCAAAGGGAGAGCCAAGTCGCCTGTGTTGTAAGTT
>JAFULI010000112.1 GCA_017473455.1 Oscillospiraceae bacterium | reverse complement strand
TCCCAAAGGGAGAGGCAAGTGGCATATGCGTAATTGAACTTCAAACAACAATTTATCTTTTCGTCGAACTGGTGACGACGGAAAAAACCACCGCTTTCCCGGAGGAAAGCGGTGGTGATTTTGATTAGTCGTCGTTCTTGGCTTCGGCAATGATCTTCGCCTGATTGCCCTTGGGCACTTCTTCGTAACGCTCGAAGGTCAGGGTGAAGGAGCCTCTTGCCTGAGTCATGGCGCGCAGGTCGATGGCATAGCTGCTCATCTCAGCCATGGGAACCTCTGCCTCAACCACGGTGTTGCCGTCGCTGTCGGGGTTCATGCCCATGGGTCTGCCGCGGCGCTTGCTGAGGTCGCCCATAACGTCACCGACGTAGCTTTCGGGGACGGTAACTGCCAGAGAGCCGATGGGCTCCAGCAGGGTGGGGTTGGCGTTGGGCATGGCTTCCTTGAAGGCAAGGATGGCAGCCAGCTTAAATGCCATTTCGTTGGAGTCAACGGGATGGTAGGAGCCATCGTACAGAACTGCCTTCAGACCGACCATGGGATAGCCAGCCAGGGGGCCTTTCTGAACGGCTTCCTGAATGCCCTTTTCAACGGCAGGATAGAAGTTACGGGGAACGGAGCCGCCGAAGACTTCCTCAGCGAAAATCAGCTCATCCTGCTCGTCCTGAGGCTCAAAGCGAATCCACACGTCACCGAACTGACCGGAACCGCCGGTCTGCTTTTTATGACGGCCGTGGGCTTCGACCTTCTTCTTGATCTTCTCACGGTAGGCAACCTTTGCGGGGATGAGAACGGCATCCACACCGAAGCGGCTCTTCAGCTTGGCAACCAGAACGTCAAGCTGCTGATCGCCCACACCGGACAGCACCAACTGATGGGTCTCGGCATTGTTCACAAGGCTGAAGGAGGGGTCTTCTTCGTTCAGGCGGTTCAGACCGGTGCCGACCTTTTCTTCCTGACCCTTGACCTTGGGAGCGATGGCAACGGAGTAGCAGGCAGCGGGATAGGGGATACCCTTCAGGCTGACCACCTTACGGCTGTCGCACAGAGTGTCGCCGGTCTTGACCTTGTCCATCTTGCCGATGGCGCCGATGTCGCCGCAGGTCAGTTCCTTGACTTCGGTATTCTTCTTGCCGCACATGGTGTACAGACGGCCCAGCTTTTCCACTTCGCCGGTACGGGCGTTGACCAGAGGTGTGTCGGAGGTGATGACACCGGACAGAACCTTGATGAAGGAATACTTGCCGTACTGGTCGGAAACGGTCTTCCAGACAAATGCCACGGGAACGCCGCCGGGAGAAACCACGAACTCCTCGGTAGTGCCGTCAGCGGTGGTAGCCTTGTGATAGTTGCCCTCGATGGGGTTGGGCAGCAGGTCGATGGTATGGTCCATGAGCATCAGGCTGCCCAGGCAGGAAACACCGGAGCCGCAGAACACGGGGTACATGGTGCAGTCAATCACACCCTTGTGCAGACCGGTAATCATCTCACGGTAGGTGAAGTCCTCACCGCCGAAGAACTTGTCCATAAATTCCTCGCTGGTTTCCGCGACGGACTCCTTCAGAGCATCGTTGAACTCTTCAATGACGGAGAGCTTATCGTCGGGAACGGCGATTTCCACCCGCTTCAGCTTCTGCATCTCGTAGGCGCGCTTGTTGACCACATCAATGATGCCGGTAACCTTGTGGGATGCGTCCCAAATGGGAACGACCACGGGAGCGATCTTGTTGCCGTACTTCTCACGGAGGGCTTCAAAGGTGGCATTGTAGTCGGAGTTGTCCTCATCCACCTTGGAGATGTAAATGAAACGGGGCATATTCCGCTCTTCACAATACTTCCATGCCTTCTCGAAGCCGACGGTGATGCCGTCCTTGGCAGAGCAGACCAGAATAGCAGCGTCAGCCGCTCTCAGAGCTTCCATCACAGCGCCGGAGAAATCGAAACCGCCGGGGGTGTCCAGCAGATTGATCTTGCAGTTATTGTACTCCAGAGGCACCACGGAGGTGGAGATGGAGATATGGCGGCGAATTTCCTCAGGGTCAAAGTCGCACACGGTGTTGCCGTCGGCATTGCGGCCGATCCGGTCGATGGCACCGGTCATGTAAAGCAGACTCTCAGCCAGAGCGGTCTTGCCGCTGCCGCTGTGACCCAGCAGGCAGATATTGCGAATCGCGTTTGCAGTGTACATGGTAAAAAACTCCTTTCGGGAGGGCGAAACCCTCCAACCCTAACAGATCGGTGCCGAGCACCACAATAAAGACATTATACACGAAAGTACCATGGAATTCAATGCTTATTTTCGTCAAAATGCAAAATTGGATAAAATGGCAGACGGACACTTGTACTTCTGTGCAAAACAACCAAAAAATCAGGGCAATTTCTGTCACCCTGACAAATGGGCATCCATACAATACCGTCCCACCCCTCAAAAAATCCGAAAAACCGAACCGTGGTATCCTATTTCTGTTTGAAGTGCCGAACCCCCGGACTTGTCATCCTGAGCGGTGCGGAGCGGAGTCGAAGGATCTCGAACGTAAAGGTTGGGGAACTGTTGGAAAAAATGCAAAATCCGAACAAATAGATCCTTCGACGCGCTTACGCTTGCGAAGACATGACAGATCGGGGGTGGCCCGTCAAACAACAATTTCCCTTGCAGGTGTATATATAAAATATTACCGGTGTCCCCGGATGGAATCGGCGAGACAGTCCGGTGCGGCTCCCTGATTGGAGTGCGGACTTCCCGATTTCCCTCGCAGTATCCGGGGACACCGGTATGAAACAGACATGGTAAACACCCCGAAAAAAGGGGAAAGAAAAAATATTCTGCCTAATAAAACGTATGAGAGGGGTAAAACGCAACACCCCAAAATAAAAATCGTCCACCTGCACAAAAGGCAGGCGGACGATTTGTTGATTCTGCTGCAATTCCGGAGTATCAGTAGTTAATAATCTGCCAGTCGGTCTTTCCTTCCAGAATGACACCGTTGGCATCGTAGACATAGCCGATGATGTAGGTGCGGTAGGTGTAGCCACTGTCCACCTCGTGGGGTCGGGTCAGCTCTACGCTGCCGTATCCGGACTGCTCCCATGCCATGACCCCATCCCAGCCGGTGCCGTTGGCACGCTGGAGCCACACGGTTACTTTAATGCGGTAGGTAGATCTGGTGGCGATTTTGCCGGTGCAGGTGGCAACGCCGGAGCTGATGGAAAGGGTGGCTTCACATTGCGTCAAATAGGTAGCCTCCGGCTCTGCCGGGGTCTCCGGCTGCACCGCCGCGGCAAATGCGGGGGTGGTCAGGGTGAAAAGACTTACAGCAATCAAAATCAGAGCGATCAGTTTTTTCATAAGTTACCTCCTAAAACATTGGCGATCCAGTTGGGGTCACGGGACAATTGGTCAACCATTGCCAGATGCTCCCGAACCTCCAGACCGTTGGAGCAAAATGCGTAGGCAATTTCCTGCTCAAAATCAAACCAAAGTGTCTGACAGGTCAGATCCATATTGTAAGATATCAGAAGTCCGGGATAGCCGTTGACATTGAGGTCGGAAACTGTGGAAAGAAAATAGAACATCCGGGGAGCGCCGTCGGGGTGATATGCTTCGAAGGACATATAGGTGTCTCTGTCAATGTTGTATTGACACTCGAAGCCATCAGGGGAAGCCCGGAACTGGTGCAATTCATACCCCTCCGGGAGCATTCCTTTCAGGGGCGATACGCTGTCCGGCTCGGGAAGGGGGTCGGTGGTATAAACAGGGTTCGGCTTCCGGCGCGCGTACTCAATGTCCAGATTGAAGTTCATGTCCTTGGACAGATTGTAGAAAAAGAAGGGGCCGTTGGCTGCCTGAATCATCCCAATGGGGGTAATACCGAGGAAAAGCACGATGCACAGCATGGTGGCAACACAGCGAACCAGCGTCTTGTGTCTGCCCGGGCGGAAGAAACGGCGGATTTGCCCAAGGCATTTTTGGTTCAAAGAAGAGGGAAGCACCGCTGCCCCGTCCCCTTTTTTTCGGTGATACTGCGCCAGAATGACAGCGCCCTCCACTTCCTCCAGAGGGGCATCCGGATCATACAGGAATGACTCGTTCAGCTCAATCACCTCCCAGCAGTTCTCGTGCCCGCTTTTTCGCCCGGGACAGCGCCATGCGGACACTGTCGGGGGCACAGCCGATTTTCTCGGCAAGCTCCTCGTTGCTATAGCCCATGATGTACTTTCCCCACAGCAGCAGCCAATCCCGTTCCGGCAATTGTTCCCTCAGCTCCCGGGCGTGAAGCCGGGCAAGGGTAGCATTCAGACCGGGTGGCTCCCGATGAGGCTCGAGCTTGTCCGCATCCGTGGTCAGCACGATCAGCTTCTTCCGAATATCCATGGAACGGTAGCCGTCCACCCACACGGAACGCACGGTTCTTGCGATGTAGGCGGCTGTTTTTTCCTGAGAGTCGGCGGCATCCCTGAGGGTGTGCCAATTCTCCATCAAGCGCAGGAGTACATCCTGCATCATATCCTCCGCAAATTCCTCTCCGGGGACGTACTGCAGCACAAGGAAATAAATCAGCCCGTTGTACTGCCGGTAGAACTCCAGAAAACTGGAAAGCGCGGAGTCTATTGAAGTTGGTTCGTTTGCATCCTGCAAGATGTCCTCACCTCCATTTCGGACCTGCCTACTAATATAAACGTATGAGAAGCCCAAAACGCAACACATAATTTTTCGAAAAAAGGAACTTTGTAGGACTGCACAATGAAACAATGTCGAAATTGTGCTTTTTGACGAAAAACAGAACACCCCTCTATCAAAAACCTGATACCAATAAATTGTTGTTTAGCTTACAACACAGGCGACTTGGCTCTCCCTTTGGGAGAGCTGGCACGCCGTAAGGCGTGACTGAGAGGGCAATCAGAAAAATGTTAGAATTTTT
>JAFULI010000111.1 GCA_017473455.1 Oscillospiraceae bacterium | reverse complement strand
TACCGGCAGAAGTGGAGGTCTTGCCCAGCATATTGTAGGCATAGGTGGTGGGAGCGTAGGAGTAGGTCTTGGTGTAGGCATAGGAGCCGTCAGACAGAACCGCATAGACTGCGAAGTACAGAGTGTCGCCCATGTTCTTGGCGGCAATGCCGGGAGTGGTAACACCCAGATAACCGTTAGACTCGTACCAGCCCTCGGTATAGGCAATGGCGGTATCGAAGGTGGGGGTGGCAACCTTCTCGCTGAACAGCAGCAGACCGTAGTTCTCTACGTCGGCGGTATCGGCAGCGGTGAAGTAGACGTTGACCAGAATCTCATCCTCAAAGCTCAGAGAGATGTTCTTGGCGGTGAGGGTGGGAACGGTGACGGGGTTGTAGTCCGGGTCGGCTGCGCCGCAGACGGTGCAGGAGCCGCCGGAGTAGCTGTGACCGCTGGCTGCTACTTCGTTACCGGTGTAGCTGTCGCCGCACAGGGAGCAGGTATAGGTGGTATAGCCGCCATCGGTGCAGGTGGGAGCGGTGACCACTGCGCTGTAGCTGTGACCGGTGGGAGGCAGGGTTTCCGTTTTCACATAGTCGCAGTTGTCGCAGTAGGATTTTTTATAGCCGGAACGCAGGCAGCCCGGAAGCATGGAGGAGGTCATGCCGTAAACGTGTCCGTTGGGCGCCACCTCATCGGTAATGTAAAAATCTCCGCAGCTTACGCAGGTGTGATATACACCACCGGCTTCTGTGCAGGTAACCTCACGGGTTTCGGTTTCATAGGAATGTCCGGTGGCAGGAATTTCTCCGGAGAAGGTTTCGCCGCAGACGGTGCAGGTGACTGTGCCGCTGCCCGGCTCGGTGCAGGTGGGAGGCACTTCCGGCTGGGTATCGTACTGATGCCCTGCGGCGGCATGGATTTCTGTGTAGGTGCCGCCGCAGTTGCCACAGGTGTAGGTGGTGACGGCATCCACGGTACAGCTCCCCGGCGTGGTCACAGCGGTATAATCATGCCCCGTGGCATCGATTTTGGCACCAAAGATATACTGGGTAACATCGTAATTGGGAAGGTAAATCCAACTGAAGTAGCCGTAGCCGTCGGTTTCGCAGGTGGCTTCGGTTGTGACCTTACTAAGAACATATTCGTCACTGCCGCCGATGGCAGGAATCACCACGCTCTCCCCTGCTTCACCGCAGACCGCGCAGACGGAGCACAGAGAACCGGGACTGCTGTAGCCGGGATAGGATGTATATTCATAAGTATTGACGTGCTGGTGGGTCAGTCCGGCAGGATCGTCCAGATCCATCACCATGAAGGCAGGGCCGGAATTGCTGGTGACGTACCAAATCAGACGGTTACCGGAAACGATCGGCACGCAATCGGAAACCACACCGCCGGCGGTGACAATGTCTCCGAGGAGGTTGCCGTTGCCATCCACAAAGGCACAGCGCAGACTCCGGTTTTCCATCCACAGTACCGCGTACTTGTTGGCATTTACCTTTACAAACTGAGGGTTCCCCACCTCCACGGCGGCATCAGCGGTGTAATTCGTCAGGTAGTTGATTTTCGTGCCGGCGACGGTGAAGTTGTCCTTGGCGGTGGCAGATACAAAGATATTCCGCTGTCCGGCGGGGTCATAATCTTCACCTTGGGAAACGGTGTTGCCGGCAATCAGGTAGGCGGTATCGGAAACCTCAAAGCCGCCCAGACTGACACCGGTATCGTTACTGCCGCTCTCACCGGCAATGCTCAGCACGTCCACATATTCCACCGCCTGCCACCGATAGGTAAGGGAACCACTGGTGGAGGAGATGACGACCTGCTTTTCTTCCGTAAAGCTATCCTGACCGGCAGGGGCAAAGTAGCGCATCAGTACCACACTCCGGGGATAGGCATCGCCGTGATCCACCGTCACCAGCGTACCGCCGTCGGTGCGGATAAACTGGTTGAAGGAATGGCTGATGTAGCCACGGTAGCGGTTGACAACCTGATATCTCGCCTCGGTGAGGGTCATGTCGGAAATCCGGACATTCATGGTCAGGTTTGCCTGATGGTTGATACCATCGGTGGTCGCGTACATTTCGTGAGCGGTGTGGATATACAGATAACCGCCGTACTCGGAACAGCGCACCGCACCGGCATCAAAGGGAATGGTGGTATTGCCTCCGTACAAACTGGCAGAGCCGGTTCTCTTCCAGTTCCGGTCGTAGCGAACCACCCGAATCACCTCAAGGTTATTATCCTCGTTGGGGTTTGCCTGCCCGAAAATCAGGAAGTGGGAATCGCTTCCGCAGTAGTAGCCGCCGTAAATGGGCAGCTCCATGTCCATGATTTTTCCGCTGACAAACTGCAGCTCGCTGCTGTAGATTTCCACCGCCACACCGGTGCCGACATTCTCCACCCGGGTGAAGGTGCCGTCGGAATTTTCCACCAAGTTGGAGCTAACCGGCTTTGCCCAGCGGTCATAGGCATACTCGTGATTTTGGATATTGCTGCTCTTGGCTGGTTCTGTGAGTACCGTGGCAGCAGAGCCGGTCACCGCCAGCCCCAACAAAAGCCCCAGACACAGAGCAAATCCAAACAACCGAAACCGAATCAAATGTTTCCCCTTCACAGCAAACGCCTCCTGAAAAGAAGTTTATAAAAATATTATACCACCCAAACCAGAATAAGCAAGGCATTTCCTCCGGCAGGAGGAAATAAGCCCCCACCGATATGGTGATAAATCGGTGTTTACCCACGCTAAACAACAACTTATCGTACTTTGCGATCAAAAACCACGCTGCCTTCGGCAGCGTGGTTGGGGTTTTATCAGCAATAGAAGTCCTTGATCTTCTTGGCTCTGCTGGGGTGGCGGAGCTTACGGATGGCTTTATTCTCAATCTGGCGGATTCTCTCACGGGTAACACCGAAAATCTGACCCACCTCTTCCAGCGTGTGGGTACGGCCGTCGTACATACCGAACCGCATCCGCAGAACGTCCGCTTCCCGTTCCGTCAGGGTGTCGAGAATTTCCTTCAATGCTTCGGCAAGCAAAGCGTTGGAAGTGGCATCGGCAGGGCCGGGGGTACGCTCATCCTCCACGAAAGAGCCGATGGAGGTATCCTCTTCATCACCCACGGGGGTATCCAGACTCAAAGTATCGGCGGCAGTGCGGTTGGCTTCGATAATCTTCTCCACCGGCAGACCCAGCTCCGCGGCGATTTCCTCCACGGTAGGCTCTCTGCCCAGCTCCTGCACCAGCTTCCGGTTGCAGCGGGTTGCCTTGTTGATGACCTCCACCATATGCACCGGCACCCGGATGGTACGGGCCTGATCGGCAATGGCACGGGTAATCGCCTGCCGGATCCACCAGGTGGCATATGTAGAGAATTTGTTTCCCTTTGTCCAGTCGAATTTATCTACGGCTCTGATCAGACCGGTATTGCCTTCCTGAATCAAATCCAGAATGTGCAGACCTCTGCCGGAGTACTTCTTGGCGATGGACACCACCAGACGAAGGTTCGCCTCGGTGAGCTTGTTTTTGGCTTCCTGATCGCCCTCGCTGACACGCTTTGCCAGCTCCACTTCCTCCTCTGCGCTGAGCAGGGGCACCTGACCGATTTCCTTCAGGTACATCCGCACGGGATCGTCCAGATTGTACTCCGCAGCCAGATCCATGGGGTCGACCAGATCCTCATCGTCCATACCGGAAAGATCCACATCCCCGTCCAGACCGTCACCCAGATCCAGGTCATCTCCCAGATCCAGCTCCAGCTCCGGGCCAAGCACCTGAATGTTCATGGCTTCCAGCCGGTCATAGACCTCTTCGATTTTATCCTGAGGCAGACCCAGCCGTTCCAACTGTGTGTTCAGATCCGCGGCACGGATCATGCCATCCTTCTTGCCCTGTGCAATCAGGCTTTGAATCGCCGCGGTTACCTCCTCGGGATTGGGCTTGGCGTTCTTCTTAGGTGTACTCATAAGACTCTCCTTCTCTGTCTGAGACTAATCATGATTTTCTCTTGCCGTAAGACTATATATCGAATTATTTCTTTTGACAAGGGGGTTTTGATAGTTAATTTTTAATTTTTTGCGACTTTCGGCGGATTTTGTCACCGTCTGAAGTTCAGTTTCCCCAAAAAACCTGAAAACATACAGTTTACAATTAAGGAATTATTCGGTATAATTGAGAAAATGGTATCGGTATGCCCAACCGGTAAATCCCCATAACTGAGGTACACTTATGACTGAACTTTCCAAAATCAGAAATTTCTCCATCATTGCCCACATCGACCACGGCAAATCCACTCTGGCAGACCGTCTGCTGGAGGAGTGCAATGCCGTAGAAGCCCGGCAGATGGAACAGCAGATGCTCGACTCCATGGATTTGGAAAAGGAGCGCGGCATCACCATCAAAGCCACCGCCGCCACCCT
>JAFULI010000110.1 GCA_017473455.1 Oscillospiraceae bacterium | reverse complement strand
CGACTTGGCTCTCCCTTTGGGAGAGCTGGCACGCCGTAAGGCGTGACTGAGAGGGCAACCAGAAAAATGTTAGAATTTTTCTGATTTTCAGGAAAATGTGTCGTTATCGCCTGCGGCGATGTGATTTTCTTTAAGAAAATCGCGATGCCCTCTCCGCCCCCTTCGGGGGCACCTCTCCCATAGGGAGAGGCAAGTGACATATGCGTAATTGAACTTCAAACAACAATTTATCTTCCCATTAGCATCAGGGAGAAAATCCTGCCAATGGGACGGGAATCTCTTGAATCAGACGGGATTATCGTTTATACTATTAGAAACGAGAAGGAGGCATGGACATGGAGTTGAAGGTTTTGGCTGTCGGTGATGTGGTCGGCGATCCCGGTCTTGACAAGCTGTGCCGCTCACTGCGGTATCTCAAACGCACCACCGGGGCGGACTTCGTCATTGTCAACGGAGAAAACGCCAGCGGTGTGGGCATCACCCCCCGGCAGGCAGAGGATATTCTGGATGCCGGTGCGGATGTCATCACCCTTGGCAACCACAGCTTCAACAAACGGGAAATTGTTTCCTATCTGGACGACTGTCCCCGGATTCTCCGTCCTGCCAACTATGCCCCCCAAAGCCCCGGCAGAGGGTGGGGTTATTTTGAAACCAAATGCGGCAGGGTTGCGGTGATTGACCTGATCGGTCGGTGCGGTATGGATTACGGCCCCGACAACCCCTTCCTGCTGGTGGAGAAAATCCTCAAAGATGTGGATACTCCCTTGGTTTTCGTGGAAATTCACGCAGATGCCACCTCCGAAAAGCTCGCTATGGGATATATGCTGGACGGTCGGGTCAGCGCTGTTTGGGGTACTCACACCCACGTCCCCACCGCTGATACCCAGATTTTGCCCAAGGGTACGGGGTATGTTACCGATTTAGGTATGACCGGCCCGAAGCATTCCGTGTTGGGCATCCGCCCCCGGTTGTCCATTGAGAAATTCCGTGGAGACCTTACCTCCCGTTACCAATGCGCCGACGGCCCTGCGGTACTGCAAGCCGTTTTGTTCACCATCGACAGCGCCACCGGTCTGTGCCGGGGCGTGGAAAGGGTTGATCTTGCCGATGAAAATTCTTCACACCGCTGACCTGCATCTCGGCACCCCCTTTGCCGGCAGACCTCCGGAGCAGGCGGAGTTTCTCCGTCAGGAGCTTCGGAAAGTGCCGGAAAAGCTGGCAAGACTTTGCCGTGAGCAGGAATGCGATTTAATGCTCCTTGCCGGTGATTTGTTTGACGCAGAGCCGGACATGGACTCTTTAACACTTCTGCAAAGCGCTCTGGAGGAAGCAGGTGTACCGGTGTTTATCAGCCCGGGAAACCATGACCCCTTCGCTTCCCACAGCGTTTATGCCCGGGAGAAGTGGCCGGGAAACGTGTACATCTTTACCCGTCCCAAAATGGAGGCGGTCACGGTGGAGGAACTGGATTGCCGTGTCTACGGTGCCGGTTACCGAAGCATGGACTGCCGTGGTCTTCTGGAGGGTTTTATTGCCTCCGGAGAGGAAAAATACCACGTTGCGGTACTCCACGGTGATCCTACCAACGCCGCATCCCCCTGCTGCCCCATTACCCGTCAGCAGGTGCAGGATTCCGGTCTGCATTATCTGGCATTGGGCCACATTCACAAGGGCGGTTCTTTCACCGCCGGAGAAACTCTGTGTGCCTGGCCCGGCTGTCCCATGGGCAGAGGCTTTGACGATGCCGCCCCCAACGGCGCATTGGTGGTAACCTTAGAGGAGCAGGTACAATCACAGTTTATTCCTCTGGGTACACCGGGATTTTATGATTTGGAGGTTTCCCCCTCTGCCCTTTCCAAGGTTCTGCCAGCCGGAGAGAGTCGGGATTTTTATCGGGTAACCTTGACCGGACAAGCCCCAAAGCCTGATTTGGAAGCATTGGCACGGCAGTACCATTGGCTGCCCCATCTTCAGCTTCGGGATCACACCACTGCGGAAACCGAGCTTTGGCAAGGGGTGGGAGCGGATACCCTGGAGGGTGTTTACTTCCGCATCCTTCGGGATGCCCTGGACAGAGCCGACCCTCAGACTCAGGCAACGATCACCCTCGCCGCGAAAATATCCCGTCAGATTCTGGACGGCCAGGAGGTGGTGCTTCCGTGAGAATTCTATCTATGACCGCCACCTTCGGCAAGCTGGAGCACGAAACCCTGACGTTAACACCGGGTCTGAATATCATCACCGCCCCCAACGAATGGGGCAAGTCCACCTGGTGCGCCTTTCTGGTTGCCATGCTTTACGGCATCGACACCCGTGCCAAGTCCACCAAAACCACCCTTGCTGACAAGGAGCATTACGCTCCCTGGTCGGGAAGTCCCATGTCCGGAAGTATCCGCCTGCTTTGGCAGAGACGGGACATCACCATCCAGCGGCACACCCAAGGGCGTATTCCCATGGGAGAATTCCGTGCCTTTGAAACCCAAAGCGGTCTGACCGTAGAGGCACTCACTGCCGACAACTGCGGCGAGGTACTTCTTGGGGTAGAACGCAGTGTGTTCCTGAGAGCCGGCTTCCTGCGGTTTACCGACCTGAGCGTTTGTCAGGACGAGGCTCTGCGCCGCAGACTCAACGCTCTGGTCACCACCGGAGATGACAGTGGCTGCGGTGAGCTTCTGGGGCAGAAGCTGAAGGATTTGAAAAACCGCTGCCGCTACCACCGCACCGGGCTTCTGCCTCAGGCGCTGGAAGAGCGGCAAGCCATTGTGAACCGGCTGCAGGGGTCTTCCTCCCGAAACCGTCAGGCGCAAAGACTCCTGGCACGGAAAGCCGAACTGGAAGCGCATATCCGCGCTCTGGAAAATCACAAAAATGCCCTGCGTTATGCCGGCGCACAAAATGACGAAGAGAAGGTTGCCGCTGCTCAGGATGCCAAGAATCGGGCGAAAGCCGCTTTGCAGGCACTGGAAGAGCAGTCGGAAAACCTGCCTACCAGACAAAAAGCAGAGGAAAAGCTGCTGGTACTGAACCGTCTTCGGGACACTTGGGAGTCCATTCAGATGGAGGAACAGATGCTCCCGAAGATGCCGAAAGCCCCGGAACCGCCGCTGACCTTCCGGGATCAGACCGGTGCGGAAGCCGTTGCTCAGGCGGAAGCTCATGTTCAGGAAATGAAAGACCTCAATCCGGGAAACAATGGTATCGGTATCGTTGCTCTGGTTGGAAGCCTTCTGCTTCTGGCAGTAGGTGGGATACAAGCGCTGCTCCACCAATGGTTCTTTGCCGCATCCGGGCTGGTGATGGGACTTGCCACCATGATCGTAAGCTGCATTTTCCTGAAACGTCACAGCAGCGCCAAAGCCCGTTACATGAGCAGACTTGCCGCTCTGGGCCGTCACTACGGCAGCCCGGACCCGGAAAGCTGGATAGCTGCCGCCCAAGCCTATCAGGAGGAGCGTCAGGACTTCCAGCGGCGGAATGCCGCCTGCATTCGCCTTCGGGGTGATTTGGACGAACGTCGGGAGGAAATGCTCCTGACCCTTGCCGGACTGGCGCAGGGTCGGGGACTGATTGAAGCCCTGCGGTACTGGCGCGAGGTGCTGAGCTTCTGGGATTCCTATGCCGATGCCTTCCGTACCCATCAGCAGGCTGAAAACCATCTGCAAGCCCTGCGTTCCATGGCACGCAGTGCTCAGCAGCCCGAGGAACCGGACACACTGACCTGCTCTGAAGACGAAGCCAACGCCATGCTTACGAGCGCCACGCAGGAACTGAAACAAATCCATCAGCTTCTGGGACAGTGTCAGGGACAAACAGAAGCTTTGGGGGACGACGAGGAACTGAACCGGGCGCTGGAAGCCATTGACCGTCGGATTGCCGATCTCGAACTGCTCTGCAAGGCTCTGGAACTGGCACTGGCAACTTTGGAACAGGCATCCGCAGAACTGCAGCGTCGGTTTGCCCCGAAGATCACCGAGCACACTCAGGAAATTTTCCGCCGTCTCACCGGCGGAAAATACCGGAGGCTGAACCTGGCACAGGATCTTTCCCTCCATGCCGGAGCGGAGGGAGAGGATATTCTCCGCTCCCAGCTTTGGCGCAGCGACGGCACCGTGGATCAACTCTACTTTGCCCTGCGGCTGGCGGTGGCACGGGAACTGACTCCGGAGGCTCCCCTGATTTTGGACGATGCTCTGATCCGTTTTGACGAGCAGCGTCTTGCCGCCGCCCTTGAAATTCTGGGGGAGGAGGCAAATACCAAGCAGGTTATCCTCTTTACCTGTCAGCATCGGGAACAAGCCATTGCGCAAAAGGAATCATAATACCAACTCTTTGCCCTCCAGAGCTTTTTTCAGCTTCTGGAGGGCTTTCTTCTCAATTCGGGAAACATAGCTGCGGCTGATGCCGGTTTGCAGGGCTACCTCCCGTTGACGTAAAGGAACCGCACCTCCCAGACCGTAGCGCAGGATGATAACGGTGCGCTCCTGCTACGTCAGGAAGGTATCCACCGACAGAAGGATGCGTTTGATGGTATCCTTGCGGTCTACAGTTTCCCACAGCTCCCCCTCATCCCCCACCACATCCATCAGCGACAGAGCCGCGCCGTCGGTACCGGTTTCGATGTAGTCAGAAAGGGATACATCCTGACTGGATTTCCTCTGGGAACGGAAGTGCATCAGGATTTCATTTTCCACACAACGGGCGGCATAGGTCGCCAGTCTTGCCCCCTTGGAGGCATCAAAGGTGGTCACACCCTTGATTAAGCCGATGGTGCCGATGGATATTAAATCCTCCTGATCTGCACTTTGGGCATAGTATTTTTTCATAATGTGCGCCACAAGGCGCAGGTTGCGTTCAATCAGGATATTCCTCGCTTCCAAATCTCCCTGAGCGCTGAGCCGGAGGTAATGCTGCTCCTCCTGAGCGCTGAGGGGTTTGGGAAAGCTGCCGGTGGACAGTTGGAGGGATACCATCATCGAGCTGAGTACAAGCCACAAGCCGGTCATCACATATCTCACCTCCATACTACCCTATTCGCCACGGCAAGTCCTCTTTCCCCCTCAACGCAAAATCCCATCAGCCCTTTATACAAAAAACCGGAAGCCACCCATCCATACGGGCAGCTTCCGGTTTTGATTTGCTTATCCTTCGAGCTTTGCCTTTACCGTCGGGTAGCGGTTCAGGTCGGTGTGGGGAATGAACTTCGCCGCCTGCATACGGATGAGAAAATCCGGGAAGGAGGCGAATTGGACACAGTAGATATTTTCAGACAGCATTTTGGCTTCGGACAGTCGGGAACGGTCAAGCAGCAGGCACTTTGCCCCTTCCAAAGAGCTGTTTCTCAGCAGACGGTACTTTTCTCTGGGCAAGTCCGGGAAGATGCCGATGGTGATGGCGGATTCCAAATCGGAATGCGCCGGAAAAGCGCCGGAGAGATAGAGGTGCGCTACCTCGTCCGTGGTAACACCTGCCGTTTCCAGAATGCACTCTACCATGGTACAGGCCGCAGCTTTGGTGTCCAGATACTGATGGATATCTGTTTGGGAGAAGTACAGGGGCGTTCCGGTGGCAGTTTCCGTTGCATAAACAGCGGCATATTCTTTCTCCTCCGGCAAGTAGATAATCCGGGGAGATGCGGAAGGTTCTAAGGTTCCTGCTATGTCAATCCAGCCGTTCAGCCGCATTTGTGCCAGCAAGTCGATGATTCCGCTGCCGCAGATGCCGACGGGTTTTTGATTCGCGATGGTGGTGAAGGTCAGGTCTTTGCCGTTGATCTGCACCTTATCGATGGCACCGGGGGCTGCCCGCATCCCGAATTTACTGATATAGCCCTCCAGCGCAGGGCCGGCAGCTCCGGCACCGGCAATCATCCAATCCTTGTTGCCGATGACCAGCTCACCGTTGGTTCCAATATCAAAGAACAGACCGATTTCCTCTTTTTTGTGAAGCTCCAATGCCAGCAGACCACTGACAATATCACCGCCCACATAATTGGAAGCGGCAGGAATGATATACAGCAAGCCCTGAAAATCAATCCCCAGTTCCCTCCCCCGGAAAAAACCGGGAGCCGCGGTAACCGGTGCATAAGGGGAGGCAAAGACCGTCCATGCATCCAGCCCCAGCAGAAAATGAATCATAGTAGTATTGCCGGATACGGTCATCACAGAGCATTGGCTTGCGTCGATTCCGGTGCTGTCCGTTAACTGTTCCAGCAACCGGTTAAAGGTGTCGGCGGTTGCCTTTTGGAGGTCTATGGCATGGCTGCTGTTTTCCCGTGTGTAGGTAATTCGGGTAAGGATGTCTGTACCGTAAGCAACCTGACCGTTGACGGCTCTTTCTTCGCCAATGACACTGCCGGAATTCATGTCCACAAGCTGCATCACAATCATGGTAGAGCCGTAATCCACCGCCAATCCATAGTGATGCGCGGTGGTGTCACCGGCTTCCACATCCGTCACCACCCAATCAAACTCCCGATGCACCAGCGTCACCGTGATATCAAAATTCCCTTTCCGGCAAAGGGGGTAGAGTTTCCGCAGAACCTGCAGCGGAACCGTGACCGACTCGTAACCCAGCACATTCAACGCCATTTCAATCCGCCGATGGTCGCTGATCGGTGCTTCTTCGGTAGGCATTTTCAAACTTAAATATTCTTTTTGACTGAAGCGTTCCACAGATTTCACAAACATCGCTCCATCCATATAGTATAATATAATGGTTAATTTTCCAAGCCCCGTTATGCTCCCGGAAGCTGGGCAAAGGCATCCAGGCACACCTTTTGTCCGGTATTCTTTTGGGGCACAGCCCCTCACATTGCCCGATAAATTGTTGTTTACAGCACCAATCTCCCCACCGTGTCATCCTGAGCGTAGTGGAGCGAAGCGGAACGAAGTCGAAGGATCTCGAATGTAAAGGCTTAGGATTTGTCGGAAAAGATATGAAAACCGAACAAATAGATCCTTCGACTCGCTTACGCTCGCTCAGGATGACATGACGGGGGTTCGTCACTTCAAACAACAATTTAACGTACAATTTGCATCAGTGGGATTCTTAGCGGGACACCCCCTATTACATAGCGTGCTGTCTAAAATAGAAGTCTCATAGAATGGCCACCGGTTACTCCGGTTTCTTTATTAAGTTCGATACAATATCCGCTCCAATCACGAAGACCATATTCCCACAGAAGCTGTGCAATAGAAAGGGTCAATCCGGCAGCATCCCCTTTATCTCCATTCATAATAGAGATATCCAACTCATCCATCAGCCAATACTCACGGTCTCGTTTTTCATAATCCGATTTTGGAAACAGCCATACTCCCGGATTGGCCCCCCGTTCCAGCAGATACTTGGTAAGATAATAATCGTGGTTGCAAACGGACTGCATAAGCGCCGTTTCTGTAGAACCGTTGACCATAACGCATAAATTGGGGTCAGCACCTCGGGCAAAGAAAAAATCCAGTCTTTCCGGAATTCCGTCCCCACGATCTTCCATCGGCGTGCGTTGAAGCTTAAATACATATCCGTCCCAAAAATCGTAGTCGCTTTCATCGTGAATTTCATAAAGTGCCGCTTCCTCCGGGTCACTTTCCTTAGTATGATAGTAGCCGATGACAAAGCAAGTCAAAAGACTGTATCCTTGGGAGTTACATATATTCAAATCATTGCCGCTTTCCGCGTATCGGCGGACAGCTTCAAAGTCATAGTCCATAGCTGCATCAAATATGTTCTTCGGCATATGTACCTCCTTTTTCGTGGCTGCTTTATTATCTATTCTTATCATCAAGGTAACTGTACAGTTGAACTTCAGCGATTATACCGCACCCGCAGTTCAATGAAGCTTATGCTGTGTCCCCAGCATTCTTCATACAGATGGTACTGCCTAATATCCGGCTGAATGGATACCGTTTCACCAATCGAGTAAAAAAAGCTTTCCAATTTGCAGATTAAATCCTGAGGAACAATCTCAATTTCCACCGGGATATCGCTTTTGAAAAGGTGGTATGCCTGCATTCTGCTAATCCCCAGCATTTCCGAAAATGCAATCAATTGTTTCAGATTCAGTCCGGTGTTTATGAAAAATGTATACGGCTCCGGGCACATCCGGCTTTCGCAGGGACCAACCAAGGACATTGAAATCGCAAATGTAAGGCCACAGATTTCACAAACACCGCCATAGGTTTTCGTGCTCATAAGGAGATTACTTTTTCCACACTCCGGACAGATACCTACGTCAATATATTCCTGCAACTTCGGACAAGCGCTGCACTTGCTTTTCTTAACCGCTTTTTCCTCCGGCATAAGCATCCCCCTTTCCATCCATATAGTATAATAGAATGGTTAATTTTTCAAGCCCCGTTATACTCCCGGAAGCTGGGCAAAGGCATCCAGGCACACCTTTTGTCCGGTATTATTCTTTACTCCGGCTGCGGTAGTCTTCGTCAATTCGGGCTTTCCAGCCGGAACTCATGGCTTTTCCGGTACGGACATGGCGGATGGCTTCCCCTACAGTTTCATAAATCACGCTTGTGCCTTTGCTGTCCGCATGATAGTCAGCGGCACGGTCTTCGCTGATGCCGAAACGGGCAGCTTCTTTGGCTGCATCGATATTGGCACCGAGGAACAGAAACTCCCAGCCGTATTCCTCTTTCTGCCGCTGAATCATTTTCCGGACACGGTGATAATTGTAGCGGCGGCTGGCATTTTCCATGCCGTCGGTGGTGATGACGAAGATGGTCTTTTCCGGTCGGTCTTCCTCACGGGCATATTTATGGACGTTGCCGATGTGATGAATGGCATCTCCCACCGCATCCAGCAGTGCGGTACAGCCCCGAACCCAGTAATCCTCCCGGGTCATAAGCGGGATTTGCTGAACATCCACCCGGTCATGGATGACCTCGCTGACGTTGTCAAAGATTACGGTGGAAATCACCGCCTCCCCCGGCTCCTTCTTCTGCTTTTCAATCATGGCATTGAATCCGCCGATGGTATCCTCCTCCAAACCTCCCATAGAGCCGCTGCGGTCCAGAATGAACACAATTTCCGTCAAATTCTTTTTCATAATAAAAACCTCCTGAAATGTAGTGTGTTTGCTTACACCTGCATTATAGGAGGTTTTGATATTCAATTGGTCAACTGTCAGGGGACTTTTTACGTTTCCGGAAAACAATTGCTTTGCGGTATTTCTCCACCCGTTCCAACGCTTTTTCTTCCATCTGCTCTGCCAGACGGAAGGGATGGAACACATAGGGAAGACCGTTCTTGTCCACCTGCTCTTTATGGGCAGCAAAACACAGCTTCATGGCTTTGGGGGTAAGGGACGTATATATCATTCTCTTCCTCCCAGTAAACTCTGATCAAATTCATACAGCGCCATATTGATTTCGATGATGTTGTAATTCCCCTGTTCGATGAAATACAAAATAATCAAATCGAATTTGCTGCTGTTGCTCAGGGCATATCCTGCCCGGGCGAGGAGGTCTTTGGTTTGCTCCAAATCCAGCTCCAGCGCAATGGCAAGGGCAACGGCGGTTGGCTTCGTGGGTCTGTAATCGGGGTTATTACGGATTTTGGAGAAATGCTGCTTGGAAAGGTTGGCTCGCTTGTAGATCTCCGAATCTTTTTTGCCGCTGCGGTCAATGAGCCGCAGAAGGGTTTCCGTAAAGCCTGCATCCGCCTGCTTCAGCCGATCTGCCAAAGACATAGGAACAGCGGAAATGCCATCGTCCATTGCCGCGCCTTCGCACATCGCTTCGCTCCGACGGCGAAGTCTGCGCCGGGGGGCAGCGGACTTTTGCAGGCAGGCATCCGCGTAGCGTTCATCGATATAGCTGGCAACACGGCGAAACAGTTTCTCCGACAGCCGGTAGGAATCCCCGTCGAACACCACCAGATAAATCTGCAGCTCATGCTTCAGCAAAAAGGCACTGAATACGGATATGGCAATCTGCAATGCCTTATCTTTAGGAAAACCGTAAGTACCGGTGGAAATCAGGGGAAAAGCAATGGATTGGCAGCCGTTTTCCAGTGCCAATGTCAAGGCACTGTCGTAGCAACTGCGAAGGAGCATACTCTCCCCGAACATTCCTCCACGCCACTGAGTGCCAACAACATGAATGACAAACTTCGCCTGCAAACCATACCCCGGTGTCACCGCCGCGCAGCCCGGGGCAATATTGCCGATTTGCTGTCTGGCTGCCAGCAGTTCAGGCCCTGCCATTTCGTGAATTCGGGAATCCACTCCCCTGCCAATCACCGGTCGGGGATTGGCGGTATTCACAATGGCATCCACAGTCATTCGGGTAATATCATGGCGAACGATCTCAAAAGGCATACACTCACCTCCGTCTTTGGTACTATTTTACGGCATTTTTTGTGAGCCGTCAACTGTTGCATTGGGACTTGCCATAATTGACAAGTCTTTCTCTCTGGGCTATAATTTTCAGTATCAGAAAGAGGTGCGACATGAAAAAGATCGAACATAAAGTTATCCTGTCCCGCATTTTGCGGCTTTTGATTCCGCTGGTTTTGCTGGCAGGGATTATTCTTGGCAGTTCTCTGGTTCCCCGAACCCCCATCGGGGCGAACAACCGTTCCATCTACGCCCGGGCGGTTGTGGAGTCGGTGACGGTGGATCAAACCGAGGGCGCGCCCTACACCGGTACGCAGAAGGTACTGGTACGGGTTACCTCCGGTCAGTTCAAAGGACAGACCTGCGAGCTGAGCAATGCCAATGCCTACCACATCGGCGCTTACTGTATGCCGGGTACCAAAATCATCGCCATGCTCCACACCAATTCCGACGGCACCCTCTCCGGCGGTTCGGTGTACAACTATGACCGCACCGGGATGGTATATCTGCTGGTGGGACTGTTTGCGGCAATTCTGCTGCTGGTGGGAGGAAAAAAGGGTGCGGCTGCGCTGTATGCCCTGATTTTCACCTTTGTATGCGTGATTTGCGTATACGTTCCCCTGCTGTACGTCGGGTGCAACGGCATTCCGGCAGGCATTGCCACCGCGGTGCTGATTTTGGTTGGCTCGATCTACATCCTCAACGGCTGGTCGGGCAAGACGCTCACCGCCATTATCGGCACCACTCTGGGGGTGGGCATCTCCGGTTTGCTGGCTATGGTTGTGGGAAGGCTGTTCCATCTGTCCGGTTACAATCTGGAGGATGCGGAGGCTATGGTCTACATCGCCGGAAGTACGAAACTGGATGTGGCAAACATTTTGTATGCCGGGGTGCTGATTTCCTCTCTGGGTGCGGTGATGGATGTCAGCGTTTCCATCGTCGCCGCCATGCAGGAGGTGCATGAGCAAGCTCCGGGGCTGAGTGCCAAAGAGCTGATGCGCTCCGGTATGCGTGTGGGTCGGGATATGATGGGTACGATGTCCAACACCTTAATTCTTGCCTACACCGGCTCTGCCACCAGCGTTTTGCTGACGGTGTACTCCTTTGACCGCCCGTATCTGCAGATGATGGGCTACAATGCCATCGTCACAGAAATCCTCTGCGGTCTGTGCGGCACCATCGGGATACTGCTCACCGTCCCCCTGCAAACCGCCATCACCACCCTTTGGCTGAAACGAATCAAAAAATAACCCCCTCCGGGTCTGACGCTTTACCGCTTCAGACCCGTTTTTTTGTAGAAAATAAAATGTTGTTTAACTTACAACACAGGCGACTTGGCTCTCCCTTTGGGAGAGCTGGCACGCCGTAAGGCGTGACTGAGAGGGCAATCAGAAAAATGTGTCGTTATCGCCTGCGGCGATGTGATTTTCTTTAAGAAAATCACGAT
>JAFULI010000109.1 GCA_017473455.1 Oscillospiraceae bacterium | reverse complement strand
GTCGAAGCTCTGCTTGAACAGACCGAAACGGTAACGCAGACCGTAGCCGGACAGAGGCACATTGATACTGGCAGCGGAGTCCAGGAAGCAGGCAGCCAGACGGCCCAGACCGCCGTTACCCAGAGCGGCGTCCTCAACGTCCTCCAGAATGGCAAGGTCAACGCCACGCTCGGCAAAGAGCTGCTTCATCTCATCCAGAATGCCCAGGTTGTACATATTGGAGTACACCAGACGGCCGATGAGATACTCAGCGGAGAAATAGTAAGCCTTGCGCTCGTGCATACGGCACTGCTTGGAATGGCTCCAGTTGTCGGAAATCGCCATCATCACAGCCTCGCCCAGAGCCTCGTGCAGCTCCTGGGGAGTAGCCTCCTGCAGGGATACATCATAGGTGTACTTCAGCTGAGCCTCAGTCCACTTCAAAATATTCAGGCAATTATACTTCATTTCAAATCTCCTATCTAATGGTCTGAATGAATTGGATTTTTATCAAGCCAGACGGCCGTACAGCACAGTGAGCTGACGAATCCGCTGGGCAAGTTCATGGTTGATAACGCCGTCCTTGGCTCTCCAGATCCAGTTGGTGCCGTCGCAGATGCCGGGGAAGTTCATCCGGGCTTCGCCGCCCAGGTTCAGGTAGTCCTGCATCTGGATGATACACATATCGGAAACGGAGCTCATGGCGGTACGGATGGTACCCCAAACCATGCCCTCCTCCTCGGACAGCTTCATGTACTCGGTGGCATAGGCGATGGCATCGGGGGATGCGGTGTCGAACCACTGACGCATGGTCATGTTGTCGTGAGTACCGGTGTAGCAGACGGTGTTCTGGGTGTAGGTGTGAGGCAGGTAGTCGGAAGGCTCACGGGAGTCGAAAGCGAACTCCAGAATCTTCATGCCGGGGTAGCCGGAGGCATCCCGCAGGTCCAGAACCTCCTGAGTCAGGAAGCCCAGATCCTCAGCAATGAACTTGATGTGGGGCAGACCGTTCTTCACTGCATTGATGAAGCCCATATCAGGGCCCTTGACCCAGCGGCCGTTCCGGGCGGTGGTGTCACCGAAGGGAACTGCCCAGTAAGCCTCGAAGCCGCGGAAGTGGTCCATACGAATCACGTCGTACAGATTGCCGGCAGCACCCAGACGGTGGATCCACCATGCATAGCCATCCTGAGCCAGAACGTCCCAACGGTACAGAGGGTTGCCCCAGAGCTGACCGTCGGCAGAGAAGGCATCGGGGGGGCAGCCTGCCACGTCGGTGGGATCCAGATTCTCATTGAGCTGGAACAGCTCGGGGTTGCTCCAGACATCGACAGAGTCATAGGGAACGTAAATCGGCACGTCGCCGATGATGCTCACGCCGTTGTTGTGGGCGTAGTTACGCAGGTCATTCCACTGCTTGTAGAAAATATACTGGACAAAGCTGTAGAAACGAATCTCATCTGCCAGCTCCTGACGGGCATTCCAGATGGCATCGGGGTTGCGGAACTTCAGAGCGCCTTCCCACTGATACCAGGGAGCACCGCCGAACTTACCCTTCAGAGCCATGAACAGGGCGAAATCAGCCAGCCAGTTGCTGTTTTCATGGCAGAAGCGATCGAAATCCTCGCTGCCGCCGAAACGGGCATAGGCCTTACGCAGGACGTTCAGACGGTTGTTATACTGTCTGCCGAAGTCCACCTTGTCATCGCACCAGCTCCACTCAATGCCGCTGACATCCTCGGCACACAGCAAGCCTTCCTCCATGAGCTTTTCCAGATCAATGAGGTAATGGTTGCCTGCGAAGGTAGAGCAGGACTGGTAGGGGGAGTCGCCGTAGCCGGTAGGAGTCAGGGGCAGGATCTGCCAGTAGGACTGACCGGCTTCTCTCAGGAAATCCACGAAAGCATAGGCATTCTTGCCCATGGTGCCGACGCCGTATGCGCCGGGCAGAGAGGTAATGTGCATCAAAATACCACTTCTGCGCATGTTTCTTACTCCTTTGAATATCAATTTTAGTTTTTAATTGGTGCAGTACGCTTCCACGGACAAAGGAAGTATCCCCGGCTTTTCCCGGCTTCAAACCGGGTGCCGAACGCCTTTGCTGTGGAATTTGAAACGTTTCCATTTTTCCAATACAAATGAAACGTTTTCAAAACGTTCACATGTTAAGAGTAATACTTTTCCCCCCGTTTGTCAAGAAAAACGTGGTTAAAAAACCATCGGTTTTTCATTTTTGGATATTTTGTAGATGGGTTTGAATATATTTTCTGAAAATATTGTATATTTTCGTCGGTATGCCCCATTTTAGCATACATCCAATAATAAAAAATTCCCTGTTGCGGCAATCTGATTGCCACAACAGGGGTGTTTTTTAGTCCTCAAAATCGAAATAATCCTTGAATTTTTCCTTGAACAGACCGAACAAAGTGTCCAGAAGGGCTTCGTCCTCGATGGCAAGGTAATTCTCGGTTTCCTCGTCCACGGGCTGGATTTCCATGATGAGGATTCCGTCCTCTTCATCGTCCAGCGGCATCAGGAACAGGTACTCCTTACCCTGATACTCAATGACATCCAGATACTCGAACTGGACATCCTCGCCGTTCTCGTTGGTCAGGGTCAGAATGCCCTGCTCTTCTTCAGAAATCATGTCTTGGTTTTCCATGGTGTTTTCCTCCTTTATGCTTCATAAATCGCCTTGCAGGCGAGCATTGTCATATAACAGTCCAGCTTGCTGACCAACTCCATAGGCGCGTGCATACTCAGCACCGGCACACCGGCATCCACGGTAACGATATTCCGGTTTGCCATATACGCAGCCACCGTACCGCCGCCGCCCTGATCCACCTTGCCCAAGGTCGCAATCTGCCACAGAACACCGGCTTGATCCAAGGTGGTGCGGACGTGTCCCATCGCCTCGGCAGAGGCATCGGAAGCGCCGCCCTTGCCACGGGAGCCGGTATACTTGCAGATGGCAACGCCGTGGTTGAGCATACTGTTGTTTCTGCGGTCGCAGGTTTCCGCGAAATTGGGGTCGAAGGCATTGGAAACATCCGCAGACAGGCAGAAGGAGTTGGCAAAGCAATGGCTGAGCTTCACACCCTGCGCATCACACAGCATCTCCATAAAATACTCAAAGGCAAGGCTCATCATACCGGAAATGCCCACAGAGCCGATTTCCTCTTTATCCGCCAGAATGCACACCGCGGTATGCTCCGGGGTATCCATGGTCAGCAGGGGCAGGATTTCCGCATAGGCGCAGACACGGTCATCATGACCGTAAGCACCGATGAGGCTGCGGTCCAGACCCACTTCCCGGCTCTTGCCGGCAGGTACCACCGTCAGCTCGGCGCTGAGGAAGTCCTCTTCGATCAGACCGTACTTCTCGTTGAGCAGCTTCATGATGTTCAGCTTGACCAGATCACTTCCTTCACCGGTGAGAGGCTCGGTACCTACAATCACATTGAGCTGTTCACCGGTAATGCCCTCGGCAAGAGGCTTTTTCATCTGATCTGCCGCCAGATGGGGCAGCAAATCGGAAACCACCAGCACCGGATCGCTGTCGTCCTCACCGACGGTCACAGTAATCACAGAGCCATCCTTCCGGTAAACCACACCGTGCAGTGCCAGCGCAATTGTAGGCCACTGGTACTTCTTGATGCCGCCGTAGTAATGGGTCTTGAGGTAGGCAATTTCCGCATCCTCGTACAGGGGGTTGGGCTTGACATCCATTCTGGGAGAGTCCACATGGGCGGCACAGATATTGGCGCCTTCCCCCAGGCTCTTGCTGCCGATCACCGCCAAAAGGATGCTCTTGCCCCGGTTGTCATAGTAGACCTTGTCACCGGGCTTTACTTCCATGCCGGGGGTCAGGGGCTTAAAGCCGTGGGCTTCGGCGGTACGAACCGTCCAGACGACGGCTTCCCGTTCGGTTTTGCATTCGTCCATGAATGCCATATAGCCTTTGCAATAGGCTTCCATTTCGCTGCGCTGCTCTTCGGACAGGGCAGCGTAACCATTCTTCGGGGCAGCCAGCAGGCTTTCCCGCAATTCATCATTGGTCATTGGTATTCCTCCGTTCAGGGTTTTCATCCATTATACCCAATTGTGCGAAAAAAGCAAGGCACTTCCCCTGAAAGTCATGGATATCTCCGTCATTTTCCAGAACATAGTCACATTTTTTCACAAAAAAGCCATCTTCGGGCTGGGCGGCGATACGCTGACGGGCATAAGCCTCCGAAATATTCTCCCGTGCCATCAGTCGCTGCACCCGAATTTCCCGGGGTGCGGTGACTGCCACGGTGACATCGCACATCCCGTCCATGCCGCTTTCAAACAAGGCGATGGCATCGATGGCGGCATGGGGGCAGGTTCGCTCCCGAAGTCGGGCTTTTACCTCCCGTGTAATAGCAGTATGCGTAATTTTATTCAAGTCTTCCAACGCGGCGGCATCGGAAAACACCAATGCCCCCAGCTTTTTTCGCTGCAGTCTCCCCTGCTCCACCGTACCGGGAAACCGGGCTTCAATGGCGGTAAGCATTGCTTCATCCCGGCTCAGGAGCGTATGATAAATGGCATCGCAGTCCAAAACCAGAATCCCCAGTTCCTGAGCGGCGGACAGCAGGGTGGTTTTGCCGGAACCGGTGCCGCCGGTGATGCCGATAATCATTCCTCTTCCTCCGCATCCACAATGTGAAATGCCGCCGCCTTTTTCAGACGGTTCTGCACCGCATAGGCAACACCGCCACCTACGGGGCATCGGGCATAGACCTGATGGATTTTCGGGTCATCCAGCTCCCGAAGGGCGGCAAACAGTCCTGCGGACAAGGTATTGACATCCGCTTCCTCCCCATAGGACAGAGGGCCGCAGCCTTCGTACAGCGGCAGCTCCTCCCGGAAGCACAGCACACGGTCACCGGGCTGAAAATGCCGGCGGATATACGCTGCCGCCTTTTCCCGGCTGCCGGCTACAATGACCACCGGCTCCTGCGGGGCATAATGACGGTACTTCATTCCCGGGGCTTTTACCACCTCGTCCTTATCCACCTGCGCGGTGACGGCTTTGTCCACCACCAGATCTCCCAGCACTGCCAGCAATTCCTCCGGCCCAATTCCGCCGGGACGCAGCAGTCTGGGGCGCTCCTCCGTCAAGTCCACGATGGTACTCTCCACCCCTACCCGACAGGCACCGCCGTCAATAATCAGGGGGATTTTCCCGGCATGGTCATGGTAGACGTGCTGCGCTGTGGTGGTGGAGGGCTTACCGGACAAATTTGCCGAAGGCGCGGCAATTGGCACACCGGAAGCACGGATGATGGCACGGGCAATATGGTGGTCAGGGCAGCGCACCGCCACGGTACTCAGTCCTCCGGTGGTGCGTTTGGGCACACACTCCTTTGCCGGAAGCACCATGGTCAGCGGTCCCGGCCAGAAGGCTTCTGCCAAATCATAGGCTTTTTGGGGAATGTGGTGGCAGAACTGCTCAATCTGCTCCGGCCCGGAAATATGAAGAATCAAGGGGTTATCCTGAGGTCTGCCTTTGGCTTCAAAAATCTTTGCCACCGCCTGCTCATCCAGACCGTTGGCACCCAAGCCGTAAACGGTTTCCGTGGGGATGCCCACCAGACCTCCGTTTTTGATAATATCCGCCGCAGTCCGCACCGCATCCGGGTGCTCTCCGGGCAAAATCAAGGTTTCCAAGCACGTCACCTCCTGACGGGTAAAAAGGGAGCAGTCGCTTTTGGCGCTGCTCCCTTTGGGTAGAATTGATTACACGGTGGGCTGGTTGGCTGCCTCGATGATCTTCACGAACTTCTCGGGAACCAGGGAAGCGCCGCCGATGAGGCCGCCGTCGATGTCGGGCTGAGCCAGCAGCTCGTAGGCGTTCTTCTCGTTCATGGAGCCGCCGTAGAGGATGGAGATGGCACGGGCATTCTTGGAGCTGTACAGCTTGCGAACCACGGTACGGATCATC
>JAFULI010000108.1 GCA_017473455.1 Oscillospiraceae bacterium | reverse complement strand
GACACATTTTCCTGAAAATCAGAAAAATTCTAACATTTTTCTGATTGCCCTCTCAGTCACGCCTTACGGCGTGCCAGCTCTCCCAAAGGGAGAGCCAAGTCGCCTGTGTTGTAAGTTAAACAACAATTTATCCCCCTTACAGCAGTTCCTGAATGCCGGTATAGACTTTGCTTTGGTAGTCCTCTGCGGTGAAGGTTTCCAATACCGCGTCCAGCACCGATACGTCGGTGATGGCACCGGTGTGAATCAGACTGACCACCCCATTGCGGTCAATAAAGACACTGGTGGGATACCCGGTTACCCCGAATGCCAATGCCAGTTCCCGATTGCAGGGAGTCATGGGGAAGGAATAGCCCTTGCTTTCCACAAAAGCACCGATTTGCTCCTTAGAGTCCACGGGGTTCACGGCGAAAATCTCCACATCCTCCCGATGTCGCTGGTAGGCAAGCTCCATCACCGGAAACTCCTTCAAACACCATGGGCAGTTTTCAAACCAGAAGTTCAGCACCACCAGCTTCTTTTCTTCCAGCACCTCCGACAGCGTGTACTTCTCCCCTGCCTCCGTGGTCAATTCCAGCTCCGGCATGGAATCGCCCAGTGCCAGATGGCCGTCAAATCCCATCCCACCGGAGGTCTGAGGCTGAGGTTCTTCCCCGCATCCACTCAGGCAAGCGCCAACCAGCAGCACCGCCAATACAAATGCCAAATACTTTTTCATACTATCATCCTTTCAAAAAACCACCGGCACGAGGTCGGTGGTTTTCTTTCTTATACATCAATGGTTTCCAACTCCGGCTTCGGCTCCGGGGCAGGTCTGCGGCGCTTGGGCATCCGGCTGAGCATCTCAGCACTGCGGTAAGCCACAAACAGCAGCCACAGGCACACAAGATGAATCAAAATCTCAAAGAAACAGCTCCAGGGATTGCTGAGCAGCGCAAAGCTGAAAATCAGCAGCGCCAGAGTATCTGCGGCATACAGCCCCAGCCCTGCCAGCATCCATTCCCGTTTCTGCATAGAAAACAGCCAGCAAGCCACATACGCTCCGTAAATCAGCACCGTCAGCAAAGTGGCAAAGACCTTGAACCCGGTACTTCCTAGCTCACGGGCAAGCCAATTCAGATAATAGGGCATGGACGCGGAGAACAGAAAGTGATAGTTCACCTTCAGCAGCAGCAAAAGCTGATTGATCAGGGATACCCCCAGCACCACCAGCATCGCCGTCCTGCCGATGAGGATATTCCGGCGCAGCTTCTTTCTGCGCTTTTGTCCCGCCGACATCCGACGTTCCCCTTCGGTTCCCATAACCACAACCTCTTTTCTTTCGAGTTTTATTCATTATAACAAATTATCTCCACAATTGCAACTGCAAAACCATCAGCGCTTTTTCCTTCTTTTCCGTCTGCCGCCAAAAAGCCGAATGGCGGTAAACACCCCCACCAGCAGCACACCGGCAAACAGCGCCTTTTGCAAAATCTCCACTGCCAGCGGCGGCAGAAGATTGCTCCATGTGGCAATATAATCGTGTCCATCGATCCAAGCGGAGAACACCGCCAACACCGACAGCACCGCCAGAGATTTTTCCATCCGTTTGGTTTCCCGACGGTCGATGATGTCGCACTTAGTGTCAAACACCCGATGAAGCTGCTCCTGATTTCGCTGCATCTGCGCCAGCTTCTCCTCAATGCGGAAGGCGGTTCTGAGCATATGGATGGACTTTTGGGAGGTGGGATAGTTCACCTGCACATCCCAGAAATCCACGGTGTTGGTATACTCGTCGTTGATTGCATCCACCCGTCGGAGGAATTCCACCGGGTCATCCATGGTATCCGAAGTGAACAGCTCCACAATCTGCTGATCCGCAATCTGGATTGCCGCCTCCTCGAACAAAATCAGCTCGATATAAAACAGCGCAATGGACTCCTCATACATCCGCTCCCGAAGGGAGGCTTTCAAGTCCGGCGCAAACTGGAGCATCACATTGGTATAAGCACAGACAAACGCACGGTCATACTGTCCCATGCCCTGCGTGGACGCGGCAATGTCCACAATCTCCGGCTCGATAATCTGCCCGTAGACCTCCGCATCGGGGTAAATGGTCTCCGATGCCAGCAAGGAGGCAATCTGGCAGGGCTTCAGGCAGGACTTTTCCCGGGGAAGCACCACGTAGATTTTCGGAGTTCCCCGTTTTTTCACCCCATAGTGCTGACTGAGATAATCATAGAAATTCACCCAGCAGCCCTCATCCAGCACCGCCGCCTGATTGCGAACCACGTTGTCCATCAGGTGACTCAGCAGAAACGGCGCGGACAGAGAATACCATGTCAGCACACCGCAGCCGCTTTTTCTGTCCACGGAAATGTAAGCATCCACCCAAGCGGAAGCGCCAATCGGCTCCCCCAAGGTGTTATAATGCTCCAGCGTCGCCTCGGCTGCGATGCGAATACGCAGCTTCCCCAGATACACCCGACGAATCCGCCGCTTGAAATAAGCAAGGTCGTCCACACCGGAGGAATCCGAAGGCACACCGGCTTCGTAGTGGGTACGGAAATCCAAATCCTGAAGGAGCGCCTCGGCTTTTTTGTCACCGGGAGGATTTGTGTTGTAAATTAATTCCGGATCGGCATAATGCACCGGCACGGAAACATACACATCGGGTATCAAAGACCATTCCGTGGGTCTGCCGGGGAGCATCTCCTCCAGCACTTCATTATATAAGGGCTTTCCCGTGTAGGGAATCACCAGAGAATACAAGGCATAATCCCGTACCAAATGCTCGGTGTACTGGGATACGTTGATCAGCCGCTGATACTGCAAATACCGGTCATAACTCAGTTCTGCCAGCACCCCGAAGGATACCGCACCGTCTGCCGCCTGAAAATATTCTACTGAGCAGGCTTCCCCACGGGAAAAACCGCACACCGCCCACTCCTTGCGAAGGAGGGTATATTCAATTCCGTGGGCATCCAACGTCTCCACACCGGGGAGCAGGAGCCGCACTGTGTCCCCCACCTGAAAACTGTGGAGACTTTGGCTGGGTCGGTGCAGCACCAGATGATAACCGGTGTCCAGAGGCTGAAGCTCAAAATTTCTGGTGCGGTACATATCCAGCGATGCCTCGTTGGACACGTCGCTGACAAAATTCCATTGGGGATACTTCCACAGCAGTCCATCCAGCAGGCAGGATGCCAGCCCACGGCGGCGCAGGTCGGGGTCTACCGCCAGATTCATACCGTAGACCACATCGCCGCTGAGTCTGCTCACCTCCCCATGGAATGCCCCACGGTAGGGAAGCTCTCCCCCGTCCACACAGAAAATCCTGCGGAATTCTTCCGGATGCTCCTGACGGACACGGCGGTAATCAAAGCACAGCAAAAATGCCCGAAGGGTATCCCCCTGACGAATCCCCAGACTCATCCCCTGCCCAAGACAAAACGCAATGGAGTCGGCGAAGGCGCTCTCCATTTCCCTCTGACGGGTTTGGGGATCAGGGAACAGTTCCCCATAATAGGGATCCCCAAAAAAGCACCGGCAAAACAGCGCCAGTACCTCAGAAGTATCTTGTTTTCCCAATGTCACCAGCTTCATTCTGCCGACCTCCTTTTCGTTATTATACCACGCAGGCAAAGGACAAGTCAACTGATGGCACTTGACAAAACCCGGTGCTTGTGGTACAATTTCCGCAACTTCATAGGACAGTTCGTAACCATCCTGTCGGTAAACAAAACTAGGGAATCGGATGGGCGCGTTGCGCTCATTTTTTTGTTTATGGGTGCGGACTGCGCCCATTTTTTCATGTTTGGAGAACCCTTATGCGTAAAAAAATCAAAATGCTGACCCATGCCGCGGTGATCGCGGCGGTGTATGTGATATTGACCCACCTGCAAAATTTCCTGCTCCCCGGCACTACAACCATGGCAATCCAGTTTCGCTTATCAGAGGCGCTGTGTGTACTGGCATTTTTCACCCCGGCGGCAATTTCCGGACTGGGGCTTGGATGTTTTCTTTTCAACCTGACCTCAGGGTCTGCCCTGCCGGTGGACTTTCTGGTGGGAACCGCCGCCTCCACATTGTCCGCATGGGCAATGTGGGGCTGTCGGAACGTGACCGTCAAGGGCTTTCCCCTTTTAGGACTGCTGATGCCTGCTATTTTTAACGCTCTGCTGGTAGGCTGGGAGCTGTATGCCTACACCGGAGTATCCTTTTGGGTAAATGCACTGTACGTCTTTATCGGAGAAGCCGCCGTCACCCTGACTCTGGGCAGCGGTCTGTATTACCTTCTGAAAAAAGATAACCTCTATAAACGAATCCTCCGCCCCGAACCATAGCCAAAAGATACCGGATAAATTGTTGTTTGAAGTTCGATTACGCATACGCCACTTGCCTCTCCCTATGGGAGAGGTGCCCCCGAAGGGGGGCGGAGAGGGCATCGTGATTTTCTTTAAGAAAATCACATCTCCGCAGGCGATAACGACACATTTGCCTGAAAACCAGAAGAATTCTAGCATTTTTCTGGTTGCCCTCTCAGTCACGCCTTACGGCGTGCCAGCTCTCCCAAAGGGAGAGCCAAGGCACCTGTGTTGTAAGCTAAACAACAACTTATCTCCAAAGCCTTCTCCTCCTCCGTGACCGCCGGGGGAGGACTTTTGTTTATTTTGCATAAGGATGCGTGGAGAAGGTTACTATTTTTATACAAGGAAATAAGTTGCTTTTTTGTCGAAAAAAGTTCATAATATTCTTATGATTCTATTTTCCACCCGTCTACCCTTTGGAGGTATCCTATGCAAAAAATTCTGATTCTGGATCTCGGCGGCCCCTATACCCAGCACGTTGCCCGACGGGTTCGGGAATGCCACGTTTACTGCGAGGTTTTCCCCGCGGCAAGAATGACCGTGGAGGCGGTACGCGCTTTTGATCCCATTGGCATCATCCTTTCCGGCGGCACTGCCGGCGTAAGCAGCCCCAATGCCCCCCGGGTGGACAAGGCGCTGTACGCTCTGGGCATTCCCGTGCTGGGAATTTGCTATGCCGGCAACCTGATTGCATTGGATCACGGCGGCACCGTTGAACCGGGAGAGGACTCCCGTTGCCACAGCCGCACTCTGACCAAGCTGGATACCGACCATGTTTTGTTCCGTGAGCATCCGGAGGATGCCATCACATGGATGTGCAACGGGGAGCGGATCACCTCCCTGCCGGAGGGCTTCACCGTCACCGCAAGCACTGCCAATTGTCCCGTTGCCGCTTTCGCTTGTGAGGAAAAGGGGCTTTACGGTGTCCGTTTCCATCCGGAAGTCCCCTACACCAAGGGCGGTGTGGAAATGGTGCGGCAGTTCCTTTATCGGGTCTGCGGCGCTGTCGGCGACTGGCATATGGAAACCTACGCCGCCGAAACCATTCAGTCCATTCGGGAACGGGTAGGCGATGGAAATGTTGTGCTGGCACTGTCCGGCGGTGTAGACTCCTCTGTGGCTGCCGCTTTGCTCAGCAATGCGGTAGGCAGCCGTCTGACCTGCATCTTCGTTGACCACGGAATGCTCCGCAAGGACGAGGGAGATCAGGTGGAAGCCATTTTCTCCCGAATGGATTTGAACTTCATCCGTGTCAATGCCCGGGAGCAGTTCCTTTCCCGACTCGCCGGTGTCACTGACCCGGAGGAAAAGCGGCATATTATAGGCGAGGAATTCCTGAAGGTATTCGAAGCCGAAGCTGCCCGTATGGGGGCTGTAGATTTTCTGGCGCAGGGTACGATTTACCCCGACGTTACCGAGCTTTGCCACAACTATGCCGACGTACTGCAAAGCCCCCACAAAACCGGCATCCATCCGGAGCATATCCGCTTCAAGGAGCTTCTGGAGCCTCTGCGTCCTCTGTTCAAGGAGGAGGTTCGGGCTTTGGGCAGAACCATGGGGCTTCCCGAAACTCTGGTCAACCGCCAGCCCTTCCCCGGCCCGGGACTTGCCATCCGCATCATCGGTGAGATCACACCGGAGAAAATCCGCATTTTGCAGGAAGCTGACCACATTTTCCGCAGCCATCTGGAAAGTGCCCACATCCATGACCATATCACCCAGTATTTTGCGGTGCTGACGGATACCCAAACCATCGACATCACCGGTGCTGACCGCAGCCCCAAGTATATTCTGGCTCTGCGGGGTGTCACCACCGACGATTTCATGACTGCTAAATGGGCACGGCTTCCCTATGAGCTTCTGGATAATATCTCTCACACCATCATCCAAAACGTCCCCGAAATCAGCCGTGTGGTCTACGATATCACCAGCAAACCCCCGGCAACCATTGAGTGGGAGTAACGGAACCTGATATTCCATGATATTTGAGCCTGATGGGTATACCAACCATCAGGCTTTTATCTATCTTATACGGATTATATTCTTTTACTGACAAAATGGAGTTCACAGAGGATGCGGCGCAATTCTATTTACCATTACAATGAAATAATCGTTTTGGTAAATCGAAATTTCTAAATCAAGAAGATTTGGTTGAAAAGTTCTGGTGTAAATCAAAAAAGTTTTCAATGAAGCACTTGCCTTTTGTGCATTGGCAATGTATAATTTTAATTGAAAGATTGTACAATATATCAATCAAGTTCTCAATAGGAGGCTGCCATGGAAATCAAACGTGACCGATACTTAAATCAGCTTATTTCTTATATGTGGGATGGTCAGGTCAAAGTCATTACCGGCATTCGCAGATGTGGAAAATCGTACCTT
>JAFULI010000107.1 GCA_017473455.1 Oscillospiraceae bacterium | reverse complement strand
AAATTGTTGTTTAACTTACAACCAGGCGACTTGGCTCTCCCTTTGGGAGAGCTGGCACGCCGTAAGGCGTGACTGAGAGGGCAATCAGAAAAATGTGTCGTTATCGCCTGCGGCGATGTGATTTTCTTTAAGAAAATCACAATGCCCTCTCCGCCCCCTTCGGGGGCACCTCTCCCATAGGGAGAGGCAAGTGACATATGCGTAATTGAACTTCAAACAACAATTTATCGCGCAATTTGCTTAGGTGGGATTCTGAGCGACAAACCTCCTATTTTGCTTTTAGCAATTTTTCTGTTGACACGGTTGATACTTCGTGATACGATGTATACCGTAATAGGAGGTATGCTATGGATATTCAGTTAAAGCGAGGGCTTTTGGATGTATGCGTGCTGGC
Organism: Oscillospiraceae bacterium; assembly: GCA_017473455.1. Taxonomy (GTDB): domain Bacteria; phylum Bacillota; class Clostridia; order Oscillospirales; family Oscillospiraceae; genus Faecousia. The sequence goes on along the minus strand of JAFULI010000107.1, from coordinate 9,416 downwards.
TGCAATTAAAAACGAAGATTCCTATGGCTATCAGATTATCAAAGATTTGAAGCCCTGCATCGAACTTTCCGAATCCACACTCTATACCATCCTGAAACGTCTGGAAGCGGCAAATATGCTGACCGTCCGCACCGCTGAGCATGGCGGCAGATTGCGGAAGTATTATCATATCACCCCGGAGGGCCGCAAGCGGATTGAGGATTTCAAGGACGAGTGGAAGGAAATCATGTCAATCTACCGGTTCGTAACCAAGGAGGACGAAGCATATGAATAAAAAGGAGTTTCTCGCACAGCTACGCAAAGGCTTGTCCGGTTTGCCCCGGGAAGATATCGAGGATCGTTTGGCGTTTTACAGCGAGATGATTGAAGACCGGATGGAGGAAGGGTTTTCTGAGAAGGAGGCTGTATCAGCTATCGGTTCTGTTGACGAAATCGTTTCCCAAATCGTGGCGGACACGTCCCTTGTAAAAATCGCAAAGGAACGAATCAAGCCGAAAAGACGGCTGAAAGCGTGGGAAATCGTTCTTTTGGCTGTGGGTTCTCCCATATGGCTTTCTCTGGGGATTGCCGCGATTGCCGTGGTGCTTGCGCTTTACATTGTGCTGTGGGCAGTGATGCTTTCCTTATGGGCTGTTTTCGGTGCTGTCCTCGCTTGTGGATTGGGCGGTATGGCAGGCGGAATTGTCTTGATTTGTAACGCAGAAGTGTTCACCGGGATTGCTTTGGTGGCTGCAGGCATCCTCTGTGTGGGACTTTCCATCTTTTTGTTCTTCGGTTGCAAGGCAGCGACCAAAGGTATTTTTCTGCTCACAAAGAAATATGCGGTATGGATTAAGAACCGCTTTCGGAAAAAGGAGGAAATGTAATGAGCGAGGCAACGAAAATATGGCTTATGATTGCCGCTGCCCTTGTGGTAATCGGGCTGATTGTGTTCACGGTAGTAATGGCGGTTTATCAGTGGGATTTTTCCAGATTGAGTACCCAAAAATACGAAACAAACCTTCATGGAATCAAGGAAGATTTCCACAGTCTTTCTATGAAAACGGACACCGCGGACATTATCTTTGTCTTATCCAACGATGAAACCTGCAAAGTCGAGTGTTACGAGGAAAGCAAAGCCAAACATTCCGTAACCGTAAAAGACGGCACTCTGGTAATCGAAACCATCAACGAAAAAGCCTGGTACGACTATATCGGCATTGGCTTCCGTGCGCCCAGAATAACGATCTCCCTGCCCAAAGAGGAATACGCCGCACTTTCTGTTCAGGAAAGCACCGGTAAAATTGAAATGCCCAAAGGCTTTCAGTTTGAAACCGTTGACATCTCCCTGAGTACCGGTAACGTTCGCTTCCTTGCCTCGGTTTCCGGTCTCACGAAGATCCATTCCGACACCGGAGATATCTGTGTGGAGGATGCATCCATGGGTGGGATTGATCTTTCCGTTTCCACGGGAAGGGTCACCGTTTCCAATGTGACCTGCGACAGCGAATTGAAGGTTTCCGTATCCACCGGAAAAACCGATTTGACGGATGTCGCGTGTCAAAACATTACATCCACCGGAAGCACGGGCGATCTCTCCCTGACCCGGGTCATTGCCGCCGGCAAGATTTCCGTTAAGAGAAGTACGGGCGATGTGCGGTTTGACTGTGCGGACGCTGACGAAATCTTTGCACAAACAAGCACCGGCAGCGTTAAGGGCAGTTTGCTTACCGACAAGGTATTTATTACGCAAACACGCACCGGGCGCATCGACGTCCCCCAAACCACAACCGGTGGCAGATGTGAAATCATCACCGGCACGGGAAATATTCAAATCACCATTCAGGCGTTTTAACGGATCGCAGCAAGCCCGAAAGCATGGGAAGGTTTTCCCACGCTTTCGGGCTTTCCCTTTCCCGGTAACCATCGGGAAAGGGAAATTGTTGTTTTGTCACCACATAAAAAAGTTTTGTAGAAGTATATTGACAAATATATCGTAGTGTGATATAATGCATATATCGAGGTGCGATGTATCGCACCGACATCTATCTGGAGGGAAGGGTTATGGATCCTCATATTAAAAAAGTCTATGTTCCCATGACCGAAACCGCCTTTTTTATTCTGCTGTGTCTGCGAACCCCAAATCACGGTTACGGCATTGTTCAGAGGGTGGAGGAACTCACTGCAGGGGGAATTCGGCTCACCCCCGGCACAATGTACGGAAGCCTTTCCAAAATGGAAAAAGACCGTCTCATCCGCTTTGTTCGGGAGGAAGAAAAGCGAAAGCTCTATCAAATCACAGATTTAGGTCTGGAAGTTCTGGAACTGGAACTAAAACGCATTGAGCGGCTGTACAAAATCGCACGGGAGGTAATGTGATATGGAAACAAAGAAGCAATTCAAATGGTTTACCATTTATGAATACGAAAAAGAGCAGGAATACCTGCGGAGAATGCACCGTGAGGGTTGGAAATTCCGAAAGGTATCCGGTCTGGGAATGTACCATTTTGAAGCCTGCGTACCGGAGGATGTGGTCTATCAACTGGACTATAATCAGGAAGGTCTGGCACACAAGGACGAGTATGTCCAGATGTTCCGGGATTGCGGCTGGGAATACCTGCAGGACTATGCAGGCTACAGCTATTTCCGCAAAGCTGTTTCCGAAGATGGCATTGCCGAGGAGATTTTCTGCGATTCGGAATCCCGTATGCAGATGATGGAACGGGTATTCAAGGGTCGGATGCAGCCGCTGTTGGTTTTATTCTGCAGTGTTTTGATACCGCAGTTTATCCTGAGCCTCACTGTTTACCACTGTTATCCCCTTGCCGTTTTTCTGGGGTGCATTCTGGCAATCTACCTTCTGATTTTCGCCTCGTGTTCCGCAAAATACAACCAATACAAAAACAGTTCCGGGCATTAATTTCTCTTCTCCCCGGAAAGCTTGATAAAAAGAGTGTTATTGACAGCATTGTGGGCATCGGTAGCGACGGTCAGATAGTACTCACCGGCATCCAGAATATAAGTACCTGCGCCGTAAGCATCATAGGAAGCCAGATCCCGCTTGTCCACCAGAATGGTAATGGTCTCGGACTCGCCGGCGGCGACGGCTCCGGCGGAGTACAAAGATAAATCAATTACATCCTCCTCTCCCTAAAACCAAAAGCCATCTCCGAATTCCGGAGATGGCTTTTGGTTTATTATTGATTTATCACTTTACCAGCAGCTCTGCAATCTGGATGCAGTTGGTGGCTGCGCCCTTACGAACCTGGTCGCCGCAGCACCACAGACAGATGCCGTTGGGATCGGTCAGGTCGGGACGAATTCTGCCGACGAACACGATATCCTGCCCGGAAGTGTCCAGAGGCATGGGATACTGCTTATTCTTCAGGTCATCCACCAGACGGCAGCCGGGTGCCTTGGCAATCGCTTCACGTGCCTGCTCCACAGTCACGGGAACGTCAAAGTGGCAGGACACGGAGATGGAGTGGCTGCGAACCACGGGAACACGGACGCAGGTGCAGGAAACCTTCAGCTCAGGCAGGTGCATAATCTTTCTGCCTTCGTTCTGCATCTTCATTTCCTCGCTGGTGTAGCCCTCAAACTGCTCGCCGCCAATCTGGGGAATCAGGTTGTAGGCAATCTGATGAGAGAACACCTTAGGCTCGTAGGTCTTACCCTCCCGCAGAGCCTCCACCTCGTTCATCAGTTCAATGGGGCCGTTGGCACCGGCACCGGAAACTGCCTGATAGGTGGATGCGGTCATGGTCTTGATGGGAGTGATGGAATTCAGGGCATTCACCGCAGTGACGGTGATGATGGTGGAGCAGTTGGGGTTGGAGATGATACCCTTGTGGTTCTTCACGTCCCCGGGGTTGACCTCGGGAACGATCAGAGGCACATTGGGGTCAAGGCGGAAAGCGGAGGAGTTATCCACAAACACGGCACCGGCCTTGACAATGGCAGGAGCGAACTTCTCGGCAATATCATTTTCCGCAGCGCCCAGAACGATGTCCACACCCTCAAAGGCGGTATCGCAGGCTTCCTGAATGACCACGTCCTCGCCCCGGAATTTCAGGGTCTTGCCGGCGCTCCGGGCGGATGCCAGAGGGATCAGCTTGCCCACGGGGAAATTACGTTCTTCCAGAATACGCATCATTTCCTGACCCACCGCACCGGTGACGCCCAGGATGGCAACAGTATAGGTTTTCATATGGTTTCCTCCAATTACTTTACAAAGCTGTTATACAGCACACGGATAGCGGTGGCGAAGTCACGGTTATCCACGCCGAAGATGATGTTCAGTTCATCAGGGCCCTGATTGATCATACGGATGTTGATATCCGCCTGACCCAGAGCGGCAAAAATCTTACCGGAAATACCGGGACGGAATGCCATCTTTCTGCCAACCGCGGCAACCACGGCAATCTGATCGTGAACGTCCAGCGTGTCGGGGTTGACTTCCCGCTGAATCTCGCCCAGAACGGTGTACAGGCAGGGGGAGATGGAAGCGGTGGGCATGACCACAGATACGCAGTCGATGCCGTTGGGTGCGTAGTCCACGGAGATGCCGTGACGCTCCAGAACGGTGAGAATCTTCCGCAGGACACCCACCTCATTGCTCATGCCCCGCTTGGACAGATGCAAAATGGTGAAGTCCTTCTTGCCGGTGATACCGGTGATGAACCGGCTGGGGTCGGTATCGCCGTTGAAACGTTCCCGAATCATGGTACCGGGATCGTTGGGTGCGTTGGTGTTGCGGATGTTCAGGGGGATGTTCTTCTCCCGGACGGGGAAGATGGTGCCTTCGTGGAGCACCTGAGCGCCGGAATAGCTCAGCTCACGAAGCTCGTCATAGGTGACCTCGGGGATGACCATGGGATCGTCCACAATCCGGGGGTCTGCCATAAGGATACCGGAAACGTCCGTCCAGTTCTCGTAAACGTCCGCATCCAGAGCGGCGGCTGCCAGAGCGCCGGTGATGTCACTGCCGCCACGGGTGAAGGTGCGGATATTGCCGTCGGGCATCATACCGTAGAAGCCGGGAATGACGATTCCCTTGCCCTTGAGCATCTTCTTCAGAGCGGCATAGGTTGCCTCCTGATCCACAGTACCGTCGAACTTGAACTTAATCCAGTCAACAGCATCCACAAACTGATAGCCGAGGAAGGCTGCCATGAGCTTTGCGGAGAAATATTCGCCCCGGCTCACCAGCTCATCCTGAGAAATTGCCTTGGCATCCAGCCGCTTCTTCAGCTCGGCAAATTCAGGCTCCAGGTCTACCTTCAGACCCAGCTCATCCCGGATACCGAGATACCGGGAGGTAATCATCTCAAAGATGCGGTCACAGTCTACACCGTACTGGGTGTGGGCATGGCACAGGTACAGCAGGTCGGTGATCTTGTGATCTTCCTTATCCCGCTTGCCGGCGGCAGAGACCACTACCACACGGCGGCCACGGTCTGCCTGAATGATATCCCGGATTTTCCGGTACTGACCGGCGTCTGCCATGGAGGAGCCGCCGAATTTGGTTACTTTCAGCATAAGTCGTACACTCTTCTTTCGATTAGATTACAGGGCATCGTCGGACAAGGCGGCGATGAATGCGCCGGGATGGGTCTTGAGCCATGCGTGCATATCGCTGACGGAAACGGGCTTGGTGATAACAGCTTCGCCCCAGGTATCGGCGGTGTGCTCGGAGAGCCATGCGTCCCGGTCGCCCCGGACGTAGTAGGTCATCTTGTCGTCATTGACAGCGGCAACCTTGGGGCCGTACTCACAGTAGAAGCCCTTACCGGCAATCACGTCGGCACAGTCCTGCACTACATTGTATGCGGTGGGGTAACGGCCTGCGCCCTGACCGAAGAAGCTCATTCTGCCGGAGTACTTGCCAACCAGCGTAATCAGGTTATAGTTGGAAGGCACAGCCGCCTCAGGCTGACCGGGCTTGACCAGCGTAGGCTGGACATAGGCGCTGTACTTGCCGTCCTTGCGCTTGCCGGTGGAGATGAGCTTGCAGATATAGCCACGGGCATTGAAGGCTGCCACATCCTCGGCGGTGATGGCGCTGATGCCGGCAACGGGAACGGTGGTGGTGTCAAGGCTCACACCGAAGGCAATGTTGGAGGACAGAATGACCTTGTGCCAGGTATCGATGCCTTCCACATCGGTGGCAGGCTTTGCCTCGGCATAGCCCAAAGACTGTGCCTGCTTCAGAGCCTCATCATAGCCCAGACCCAGACGGGTCATGGAGTCAAGAATATAGTTGCAGGTGCCGTTCATAATGCCGCCCACCTGCATAATGGGCTGGACACGGCGGGAACGCTCCAGCTCGGACAGCCAGCCAATGCCGCCACCCACCGCCGCGGTGCAGCGGAACTGAACGCCCTTGCTCTGTGCCAGAGGCAGCAGCTCATCATAGAAGCTGCAGACCAGCGCCTTATTGGAGGTGACGATGTTCTTACCGGCCTCAATCGCCGCACGGACAAACTTATAAGCAGCGCCCACGCCGCCCATCGCCTCAACCACCGTATCGATGGTGGGGTCATCCAGAACGCTCTGAATGTCACGGGTGACCTCCGCATCGGGAAGGGACACATCCTCCAGACAGACGACCTTTGCCACCTGCATATTATCCAGCTCAGAGGTGATGTCATATACGCCTCTGCCAACTACGCCGAAGCCCAGCAGACCAATTTTCATTTTCTCTTTCCTCCGTATTCTATCCGCACAGTGCCCTGCACCGGGAAACATTTAATGTCACTCGGAAAACACTTGCTTTTTTGACTGAAACAGTATATCATATACCTGCTGAAAATGCAATAGCACCAAAAAAACAAGGAATGAAAAGAAAAACAGACCTGTTTTGTGCGGTTTGGCACAGTGGGGCTGATTTAGGAGGATAAATCGTGATTTACCATTCTACCCGTTCGAAAACAATCTGCCGGGACAGCGCCGATGCCGTTCTGGAGGGACTGGCATCTGACGGCGGTCTGTACGTCCCTGAAAGACTGCCGGAGTTTGACTGGAAAAAATGTCTGCAAGGCTCCGCCATGGATATGGCAACGGATATTCTTTCCGCCCTGCTGCCGGAGATTCCGGATATGCCGGAGCTGGTGCGTCGGGCTTACACCGGAAAATTCGCCGCCCAAGACCTGACTCCCACGGTAAGTGTGGGCAATTTCGGAGTTCTGGAGCTGTTCCATGGCCCCACTTCCGCTTTTAAGGACGTGGCTCTGTGTATGCTGCCCCAGCTTCTCACCGCTGCCCGTACCGCCAAGGGTATGAAGGAGAACATTCTGATTCTCACCGCCACCTCCGGCGACACCGGCAAGGCGGCTCTGGAGGGCTTCAAGGATGTGGAGGGCATCAAGATCTGCGTATTCTATCCCGACGGCGGTGTTTCTCAGGTGCAGCGTGCCCAGATGGTCACCCAGGAGGGCAGCAATGTTACTGTCTGTGCTGTCCGGGGCAATTTTGACGATGCCCAGACCGGCGTGAAGAACATCTTCGCCGCCTGCCGGGGCAAGGAGCTGCCCAACAGTCTGTCCTCTGCCAACTCCATTAACATCGGACGTCTGGCTCCCCAGATTATGTACTACTTCAAGTCCTACCGGGATTTGATGGATGCCGGAAAAATCAAGCTGGGTGACGAGGTGAACTTCTGCGTTCCCACCGGTAACTTCGGTGACATTCTGGCAGGCTACCTCGCCAAGAAGCTGGGTCTGCCCGTGGGTATGCTGCTGTGCGCCTCCAATGCCAACAACGTCCTGACCGACTTCATCCGCACCGGTACTTACGACCGCAAGCGTCCTCTGTACAAGACCACCTCTCCTTCCATGGACATTCTGGTGTCCTCCAATCTGGAGCGGCTGCTGTACCTGATGACCGAAGACGATGCTCTGGTGGCTTCCCTGATGGAAAAGCTGAACAAGGAAGGCTCTTACACCGTCCCCGAAAGCCTGCTGGCAGACATTCAGGCTCAGTTCTGGGCAGATTACTGCGACGATGAAGGCGCGGCAAAGGTCATGGGCAAGGTGTTTAAGGAATACGGCTACGTCTGCGACCCCCACACCGCTTCCGGCTGGGCTGCCGCTGAAAATTATGTCAACCAGACCGGCGACAACCGTGCCATGGTGGTGCTGTCCACCGCTTCTCCCTACAAGTTCCCCGAGGCTGTCCTGAAGGCAATCGGCGAAGAGCCTGCCGGCGACGGCTTCGATCAGATGGAGCAGCTTTGCCGGATTTCCGGGGTTGACATCCCCAAAAATCTGGCAGGTCTTCGCACCAAGGAAGAGCGTCACACCGGTGTCATCGGCAAGGACGAGATGCTGGAGTTTGTTCTGGGGCTGTAAGCTATGGGTGCTGTTACCATCCGCGTTCCTGCCACCACCGCCAATCTGGGGCCGGGGTTTGATGCCTTTGGCTGCGCCCTGAGTCTGTATACCGACGTGACCTTCGAGGAAACCGATTGTGGCTTGGAGATTACCGGCTGTGACGAAGCCTATGCCGGGCCTGATAATCTCGCCTACACCTCCTACTGTGCGGTGCTGGCTTCCCTGAGCGAAGAAGTTCGGGGTGTGAAAATTCACATTGAAACTCAAATCCCCATCTGTCGGGGTCTTGGCTCCTCTGCCGCCCTGCTGGTAGCCGGAGCGATGGGTGCCAATGTGCTCCGGGGGAACAAGCTCTCCACTCAGGGACTTCTGAATATCACCAATGCCATGGAGGGACATCCCGACAACCTTGCCCCTGCCTTTTACGGCGGTCTGACGGCTTCTATGGTGGATGGCGGTCTTCCGGTTTCTGTGAGCTTTCCTCTGCATCCCGATTGGGAATTCCTTGCGCTGGTGCCGAATTTCAACCTCCCTACCTCCAAGGCAAGAGCCGTACTTCCCGATCAGGTCAGCCGGGCAGATGCCATCTACAACATTGCCCACGGTGCTCTGGTATTGAAGGCGCTGGAGCTGGGAGATGAAAAGCTCCTGCGAAACGCCATGCAGGACCGTCTGCATCAGAATTACCGCCGGTCGCTGATTGCCGATTACGATGTCATTGAGGCTTTCATCCGCACCACCGGCGCGGCATTTTGTCTTAGTGGCGCAGGCCCTACCCTGCTGTGCATCACCCGGGACAAGGGTCTTCGGGAAAAGCTCACCCAAAAGCTCTCCACCATCACCCAAAAGCAATGGCAGGTACTCCCCCTGCACATCGAATTTCAGGGAGCGCATATTCTTTAACCCCCACGGGGCTGCGGAAACCCTTTTCCGCAGCCCCCGTGTTTATTTGTGCCCGAAAATCGACAAATTGTTGTTTGAAGTTCAATTACGCATATGTCACTTGCCTCTCCCTATGGGAGAGGTGCCCCCGAAGGGGGCGGAGAGGGCATCGTGATTTTCTTAAAGAAAATCACATCGCCGCAGGCGATAACGACACATTTT
>JAFULI010000106.1 GCA_017473455.1 Oscillospiraceae bacterium | reverse complement strand
TGCTGCAGCCAAAAACAGTAATCAATCAACCTCCCCGGTACCGTAACGTGCCGGGGAGGTTTTTCAGAATACCGACTTGGGATAAATTGTTGTTTAACTTACAACACAGGCGACTTGGCTCTCCCTTTGGGAGAGCTGGCACGCCGTAAGGCGTGACTGAGAGGGCGATCAGAAAAATGTTAGAATTTTTCTGATTTTCAGGAAAATGTGTCGTTATCGCCTGCGGCGATGTGTTTTTCTTTAAGAAAATCACGATGCCCTCTCCGCCCCCTTCGGGGGCACCTCTCCCATAGGGAGAGGCAAGTGACATATGCGTAATTGAACTTCAAACAACAATTTAGCATTCCACAAAAAACTCCCCTGCCGGGGATGGCAGGGGAGGAAGGATCGTGAATTAGCCGCCGAAGGCATCCAGAGCCAGCTTGAAAGCACCGTAGGCACCGGCATCGTTGCCCAGAGAAGCCAGAGCGAAGCGGACGTTGGAAGCGGCGTGGAAGACGTGCTTCAGGAAGTAGGGCTTGGTGCCGTCCAGAAGCATCTGACCGGCTTTGCTGACACCGCCGCCCAGAACCACAGCCTCGGGGTTGACCACGCAGCACAGGTCAGCAAGGAACTCGCCCAGCAGAGCGTAGTAGTTGTCGAGAATCTTCAGAGCCACTTTGTCCCCGGCCTTGCCGGCATCGAAGATATCCTTGCAGGAGATGGACTCCAGAATCCGCAGGGAGGAGAAAGCATCGGTAGAGGCGAGGTGCTTGTAAGCCATGCGGACAATACCGGTGGCAGAGCAATACTGCTCCACACAGCCCCGCTTGCCGCAGCCGCACTGCTCGGTCTCGTCCCGGTTCAGAACCAGATGGCCGATCTCACCGCCGGAGCCGTGAGCGCCGTGGAGCAGGTGACCGTCGATGACGATGCCGCCGCCGACACCGGTGCCGAGGGTGGCAAAGACCATGTTCTCACAGCCCTGACCGCCGCCCTTCCAGTATTCGCCCAGAGCAGCGACGTTGGCATCGTTGCCTGCCTTTACGGGGAAGCCGGTTAGCTCGCTGAGGGTCTCGGCGATGTTGAATACACCCCAGCCCAGATTGACACACTTGTTGACCACACCCTTGCCGTCCACGGGGCCGGGAACACCGATGCCGATGCCCACGATGCTGGAGCACTCCACATTGTGCTCGTCCATGTAGCCCTTGATGGAGGCTGCGATGTCGGGCAAAATCTGCTTGCCGCCGCCGGCGGTGACGGTGGGAATCTCCCACTTGGAGAGCATGGTGCCGTTTTCATCAAAGTAAGCGATCTTGACGGTGGTGCCGCCCAGATCCACGCCGAAGCCGTATTTCATAAGGGATCCTCCTGTATCCGTAAAATTGTCACCTACATTATACATACCCTGAACAAAAAAAGCCATAGGGGAAGGCGATTTTTTTTGAAAATTTTTCAAACTTTTTCGTTAGGGCTTGCGTTTGCGGCGGTTTTGCGGTACTATACAAGGGACAAGAACTAGCTACATAGAATGAAAGGAAGGTTTACTTGTCATGATTAAAGTTGATATTTCCAATGTGTGGGGAGATCTGTCCCTGCCCGACCTGCTGGCTCTGGAGAAGGAAGTCTTCGCCGCCCATAAGACTCTCGATGAGGGCACCGGCGCAGGCAACGATTTTCTGGGCTGGCAGAACCTGCCTGTGAATGAGCCCACCGAGGAGATGCTCCGCATCCAGAAGGCTGCCGAGCAGATCCGTGCCGACAGCGATGTGTTCGTGGTCATCGGCATCGGCGGCAGCTACCTCGGCCCCCGTGCCGCTATCGAGCTGCTTCAGGGCCCCAACCACAATATCGGCAAGGGTAAGGGCAACCCCCAGATTTATTTCGCCGGCAACGGTCTGAGCACCCGTCACTGGAACGAGCTGTGCCGCCTGCTGGAGGGTAAGGATTTCTCCATTGCCATCATCAGCAAGTCCGGTACCACCACCGAGCCTGCCATCGCCACCCGTGCTCTGCGCTGGATGCTGGAGCGGAAGTACGGCACCGAGGGCGCCAAGAAGCGTACCTACGCCATCACCGACCCTGCCAAGGGCGCTCTGCGTCAGATGGCAACCGAGGAAGGCTGGGAGACCTTTGTCATTCCCCCCGATGTGGGCGGCCGTTTCTCCGTGCTGTCCCCCGTAGGTCTGCTGCCCATGGCAGTTGCCGGTATCGACATCGTTGCCATGATGCAAGGCGCTTGCGAGGCTAAGAAGACCTATGATATCCGTTCCTTTGAAAACCCCGTGTGGCTGTATGCCGCTACCCGTAACCTGCTGTACCGTCACGGCAAGAAGATTGAGCTGTTTGAGTCCTATGAGCCGGGCTTCAAGATGCTGGGCGGCTGGTGGCAGCAGCTCTTCGGTGAGTCCGAGGGTAAGGACGGCAAGGGCATTTTCCCTGCCACCGCTGAGCTGACCGCTGACCTGCACTCTCTGGGTCAGATGATTCAGGAGGGTGAGCGGAATATGTTCGAGACCATGGTTCGCTTTGCTCCCCCTGAGAAGCAGTACGTCATCGGCCCTGACTTCAAGAACCTGGACGGCCTGAACTATCTGGCAGGCAAGACTCTGGACTTCGTGGACGAGAAGGCTTACCTCGGCACCATGGCTGCCCATGTGGACGGCGGTGTGCCTGTCATCACCATGGATGTGGGCGAGCTGACCGACAAGAAGCTGGGCGAGCTGTTCTACTTCCTGGAGCTGAGCTGCGGTGTTTCCGCATATATGCTGGGTGTCAACCCCTTCAACCAGCCCGGTGTAGAGATGTACAAGCGCAATATGTTCCAGCTGCTGGGCAAGCCCGGCTACGAAGCCAAGTAAGCGAAGGTCACCTGAAAAAACCTTCGCGAAATTCACAAATAACTGTTGCAAAATTCCGCAATAGCTGTTAGAATTACCATAAGCCACTTGATATGGCAAAGCAAAGGAGGACGTTTCCTATGATTCATGTTATTATGGGGCTGAAGGGCTCCGGCAAGACCAAGAAGCTCATCGATTCCATCCATCAGGCTGTTGAGCAGGCCAGCGGCGACGTTGTCTGCATCGAGTACGGCAAGAAACTGACCTATGATGTCAACTACCGTGTCCGTCTGGTTGACTCCAAGGAGTACGGAATCTGCAGTCTGGATATGCTCAAGGGTTTCCTGAGCGGTCTGCATGCCGGCAACTTTGATATTACCCATGTGTACATCGATAACCTGTATAAGACCATCGGCAGCAACCCTGCCAACGGCGAGGCTTTCGTGGTCTGGTGTGCTGAGTTTGCCAAGATCAACAACATGGAAATCACCGTTTCCATCTCCGATGACCCTGCCAATGCCTCTGAGGTTATGAAGCAGTACCTGTAATTCCATACCCCCTAACCGGACACACCTTGCGGTGTGTCCGGTTTTCTTGTTGCTGGTAACCTACTTTTTGGAAAAATATATCTCAGATCCTTGCGAATTTCAAATTGACATGGTATAATACAAAAGATGGAAACGTTAATGATATGATAAGTGAACACTCGGCATTAAATGTTAAGATATAGGAGGTTATATGGGAAAAGAATTATTTACTCCAATCCCAAGTAAAGTAAAAAATCTTGTAGATGATGTGCGGATTGGTAAAATTGGACTGCCGGATTTGCAGCGACCCTTTGTGTGGGCGGACAGTAAAGTCCGCGACCTTTTTGATTCTATGCTGCGTGGTTATCCTATTGGTTATGTAATGCTGTGGGAATCTCCTGTGAACTACGAGGATAAGAAAAGCTCTATCGGTGGCAATAAGAAAATTTACGAAGAACCCAAAGAACTCGTGATTGACGGTCAGCAACGGTTGACTGCACTTGTTGCGGCCATGTATGGCATTAAGGTCAAGGATAAAAATTACGAAGAGCATGAAATCAGAATCAGCTATAACCCTTTAACAAGAGAGTTCGCAGTTTGGACTTATGCAATTGAGCGCGATCAAGAATGGATTTCAAAAATCAGCGATGTTTACCTAGCAAAAGAGAATAATACTTTCACTAAATTCCGTCGTGCATATATAAAAAATCTGAATGAAGCTCGGGCTAAAAAAGGAATTTCAGAGCTTGATGATGAAGAGATTGACCTTATTGAAGACAATTTTAATGACTTGCTCGGTCTGGAGGATTTCTCTCTACCCACTCTGGAAATTACCGTTGGTGCCGATGAACAGGATGTTGCGGATATTTTTGTTCGGGTAAACTCCGGAGGACAGAAATTGAATGAAAATAACTTTATCCAAACCCTCATTGCTGTTTACGAAAAGGATGTTCACGACAGAATCACTACCTTCTGCCAAGAATCGAGAATCCCAAAAGACGGGACATCGTTTAATCACATAATGGAAATTGATCCACAGCACCTTGTCCGCATGGCTGTTGGCGTTGGTTTTCATAGAGCAAGATTGAGATATGCGTATATGTTATTGCGCGGTAAGAATTTAGAAACAGGTAGGTATTCCGACGAAACAAGAACCCAAAACCTTACCACATTTAAGGATGCTCTTGAAAGCGTTATGAATTTGAACAATTGGCACGCTTTTTTGAATTGTGTTTCCCGTGCAGGTTATGTAAGCAGCAAGCTTATTGCCTCCTCTAATGCTGTTGTATTTAGTTATGTCCTCTATCTGATTGGTAAGTTGGAATACAAAGTGGATTCAGTACGTCTGAACAAAACTATTTGTAAATGGTTTTTTATGTCGGCTATCACTTATTTCTACACAGGATCTACGGAATCTGAAGTTGAACGGCAGTTTGCGGATTTGAGATCTGTGCATACCGCAGATGAGTTTGTTGCCTATCTAGAGCAAACAATCGCAAGCAAATTTACCGATGACTATTTTAGCGTAACTCTGCCTAATGAGTTGAATACATCTTCTGCAATTTCTCCTGCTTGGTATGGTTATGTGGCCGCACAGATTGTCTTGAACAATCCAATGTTGTTTAGCACCAGTGCATTGACACCCTATCTGATTCCGGGAGCTAGTGGGACGAAGAATGCTGTTGATAAGCACCATATATTTCCTAAGAACTATTTGGAACAGATTGGCTATGATAATGATCGAGATCGAAACCAAGCAGCTAATTTCACATACTTGGACTATGTAACAAATATTGATATTTCCGATGATGCTCCTGCGGTGTATATTCCAAGGTACAAGGATAAGCTTGGGACGGATTTTGAAACACATTGCAAGAATCATGCACTGCCGCAAAACTTTGAAACGCTAAACTATATGGAATTCTTGGCTCAACGCCGTGTTCTGATGGCACAGCTTATCAAAAAAGCATTCTCCAGACTGTAAAAACAGAAGGTCTCCCTTGCTGCTCCTCACTTGCGGCAAGGGAGATTCTGATAGGTCATAGACAATTTCCTTGACAAACCGTGAAAAAACTATTTACATTTCCCCATATTTCGTGTATGATATCTCCGAACAGAGTAGGAAACCTCGCGTGAAGTGCTGTCAAAATGGGGAGTTGTGTGACAGACGAAGGATGTTTCATCCGCGATGGGGTATCCGCACCCGCTGCGCCATATTGGAGGACCCTCCTTTATGTAGCAACGATACTCGGTCGGGCGAAGGGTCGGCTGTGATTTTGCTGCCATTGCTTACCGGGCTTCCTGTGTTTTCTCCCCTTGCCGTCGGGCAGGGGGATTTGTGTTTTCGGGGAAACCGGCTGCGACCTGTGCTCACTACAAAAAGGAGGAAAATTTTTTATGTCCAAAACTCTCAAATCCACTGCACTGTACGCCTCTCCCTTCTGCAAGGGGTACTGGCGGGATGCCGCCGCGGAGATGAAGGACATCAGAATGCTGGTTGTTACCGCTCTGATGATTGCTCTTCGTATTGTCCTGAAGCCTTTGGCAATTCCCCTTGGTCCTCAGCTTAGTATCCAGACCGCTATGCTGGCCACCGCTTTGGGTGCCATGATTTACGGGCCTGTGGTTGCCATTCCCGCGGCGATCATTTCCGATACCATCGGCTTTATGATTCACCCCACCGGTGACTACTTCCTGCCCTTTGTGCTGACGGAGATTGCCAGCACCATGTTCTACTCTTTGTTTTTGTACCGGGCGAAGGCATCTCCGGTTCGGGTGATGCTCAGCCGGTTCTGCATCTGCTTCTTTGTCAATGTGGTGTTGCAGCAGTTCATCTTTGCCTGGTGGTATGCCTACATAGGCAACCCTGAGGAAGCCAAAGAGTCCATTCTGGGTATCATGACTCTGACCCGGATTTTTAAGAACCTTGCCATGTTCCCCATTGAGTCTGTGGTTCTGACCTTGTTCCTGAAAGTGCTTGTGCCGGTGACCCGTCGGATGAACCTGACCTATGCCGACAAGGAGGATATGCGCTTTAACTGGAAGCAGATTGTTATTCTGGTGTGCCTGCTTCTGGTGGGTGTTGCCAGTGCTTTGGGATATCTGGGCTACCGCTACAGCAATTCCTCCCGGTCTGCGGACTATACTGCTGCCGAACGGGTGGAAGCCAACCATGCCATGGCAGATCTGGTGTTGGAAAAGACCGACGATTGGGATGAGGAAACGGTGGTCTGCATCGTTGACAGTGCTTACCGGGGGCTGTTCCAGTCGGAAACCGATTATACCGTCGCTGTGTACATACTGGACGAGGAAGCCTTTGCCGCCGGTCAGGCAGCGGAAAAGGGCTACACCATGGATACCCTCTGGGGCTATTCCAAGAGCGGCCCGAAGAAGGATAAATACCAGTCCCTCGTAAAAGTCGCCGTTGCCAGCGTGGTGAAAAATGAAAAAACAGGTGAAATCCTCAGCTTCAGCATTCAGGAAACCAAATAATGAAACGCTCCCCAATCGGGGAGCGTTCTTTATTTCTCTGACTCCGGCTTATTTTCTCAGGTCACTTCCGGAGAAGTATTTCTTCATGGGGACGAACAGAATACCGGCAATCACCAGCGCAATGACGGTGTTGGGTACCATGTACACCCCGTTGTAGACCAGAGAGTACAGATGAGGATTGCCGAATACGCCGAAGCCGGTGATTTCCGTGGGGACAAGAATTTTATAGATGGTCACACCACTGAGGTAGTGGACAAGAAACCGTCCCAGACAGCCGGTGACAATACCGGGGAAGATGCCCCAGCTTTTCCCCTTGAAGAAGCCGCCCAGCCCCAGAGCGGTGTATGCCACCAGATAGTCCAGCAGGATGGACTGCCAGCCCCAGGCATAGCCGCCGTCAATGAGCATATCCAGCAGACCGTAGGCGAAGCCCACCAGAAGTCCACGGGGGACACCCCAGCGGTGGGCATAGAATAAGATGGGGAACATTGCCAAAGATACGGAGCCGCCGTTGGGCATATTGGCAAAAACAATCTTGGAAAGATAGTTCAGCACAATGGCAAGCGCCAGCAGAATTGCACCCTCCACCAATGCGTGGACGCGCAGACGGGTTGTTGTTTTGGTTGACATAATTTCTCCTTACCGGGGGATTGCCCCACTGAAAATAAAAGTATCGCATTGCAAACCCGTCCAGGTGCAATGCGATACGGTACCGGTATCCCATATATGCATCTTTCCCTCCGACGGTACTAGCCGTATCAGGTTCACGGGTCAGGGCACGGTCAATGCCCAATCTCAGCCGGAAGCGTCCGGCACCCCGAAGATTGATTTGTTTTGCGATCTGAGGCTATTATAGCGAAAATTACGGATTTGTCAAGCCATCTGCAGAGCCAGCTTCTGACCGCCAAGGATGTGGAAGTGCAGGTGATGCACCGTCTGACCGGCATCCTCACCGCAGTTGGAAACCACACGGTAGCCGCTGTCCAGACCTTCAGCCCGGGCGATCTGGGGGATGATTTCAAAGATGTGGGCGACCACAGCGCTGCTATCCCCGGAGATGTCCGCAACGGAGGCGATGTGTGCCTTGGGAATTACAAGGATGTGGGTGGGAGCTTGAGGGGCAATGTCCCGGAAGGCAAGCACCAGCTCGTCTTCGTAAACCTTGGCGGAGGGGATATCCCCGGCGATGATTTTGCAGAACAAACAGTCAGACATAAATTTTACCTCCTGATTATAATCCGATAAAGGCGAACAAACCGGCGCTGCCCAGAGCCATGATAATACCTGCCATGACCACACCGGTAGAAACGGCAATGGTGGTTTCTTTGGTGCCCATGTTCAGAAAGCTGGCGGCAAGGGTGCCGGTCCATGCGCCGGTGCCGGGAATGGGAATGCCCACAAACAGCATCAAAGCGATGACCAGACCGCCCTTTTTGGCGGCGGATTTGGTGAGCTTCTCTCCGGCACGCTCGCCCTTTCGGACGCAGAACCGGAAGAACTTACCGATATATTTTTTGTCCGAGCCCCACAGCAGGAACTTCCGGGCGAACAGATAAATAAAGGGCACCGGCACCATATTGCCGATTACGCACACGATATACGCGGCGATGGGGTTCAAATCATAGCCGATGGCAACGGGGATAGCACTCCGCAGCTCCAGAACCGGAACCATAGACAAAAAGAAAACCGCGAGATATTTCCAAAGCATGAAATCACCTGTAAGCACACATTTTTTACATTCTACCATACTTTTGCTTAATTATCAACGGGAGAAATGCGGAATTAAGGGAAAATTAATCCCCCACACCGAAAACGTGTGGGGGGTGTGCGACACGGGTCTGTAAGCCGGGTTCTGTTTTAACAGCCATCTATCTAGACCTGAAATTGCTCGCAGGTTCCAGCCGCCTCCCCGAAGCGGTCGGGCAGACCATATGCTTCTCCACGGCGTTGCTCCGGATAGAGTTTACATCGTAAAACTTATGTCTCCATAAGCCGGGTGCGCTCTTACCGCACCTTTTCACCCTTACCCCGACCAGCGGGGCGGTATCTCTCTGTTGCACTTGTCCTGGGGTCACCCCCGGCGGGCGTTACCCGTTATCCTTGCCCTGTGGAGCCCGGACTTTCCTCACCTGGTGCCTTTCGGCATCCAGCCGCGGCTGTCCAACCCGGTCGCGGGAATATTGTACAGCAAAGTCCTCCGATTGTCAAATCCCCTTGCAAATTCTTTCGGGAGAGGGTATACTGTAGGGGATGTAGATGTAAGATAAATTGTTGTTTGAAGTTCAATTACGCATATGCCACTTGCCTCTCCCTTTGGGA
>JAFULI010000105.1 GCA_017473455.1 Oscillospiraceae bacterium | reverse complement strand
TTTCAGGAAAATGTGTCGTTATCGCCTGCGGCGATGTGATTTTCTTTAAGAAAATCACGATGCCCTCTCCGCCCCCTTCGGGGGCACCTCTCCCATAGGGAGAGGCAAGTGACATATGCGTAATTGAACTTCAAACAACAGTTTATGCTCCTAAGGAAGAAGCTGCCTTGCTTGGGGGCAAGGCAGCTTCCGGGGGGCGTATTCAGTTATAGAGCTTATAGAAGTATTCCTTGGCGTGGTAGCTGTAGACCGCGGTGGCACGGGCGAGGGCGCCCATGTCGGTGGAAGCCGTGCCTTGGCTCTCGCAGTAAGCGCCTACGGAATAGCTCATGACACCGGAGGTATAGACCATGCCGTCTGTGCCGGTGTACATGGCAGCTACGTACAAGGTTCTGTCCAAATCCTTGGCGGCAATGCCGATGGTGGAGGCGGTATACACCCCATCCGTCAAGGTCATGACTTTGGAAGCCTTGGCATTGGAGGTGTTCATCACCGACGCCCCATTGTAGGCGGCGGTATCCCAGATGTACATCACCACATCTCCGGAAACTCCATAGGTTGGCACCAGATAGAAATTGATTGAGAATGCCGCTCCGAAATCTACGCTGAGGTTTCGCTTGCTGAAGCCGGTATTGACCGCAAACGCGCCTTTTTTAGCAGCAGCGGCAAGAACATAGTCATCCAGAAGTGCCTTATCGTAGTCCTCTGCCAGCGCCTGCTGTTCGGCAGTGACGTTGCTGTTGACCAAATCGTATGCCTTATAGCTGAACAATTGCTGGGCGGCGGCACCGTAATTCAGCATGGATACCACCAAAGGCTTGATGGTTTCATTGCTGCCGGAGAGCATGGACTCGGCATACTGACGGGGGCTGTAGTGATAGAGGTTACTGTAGTGATAGCTGCCGTCGGGGAGGCGGAAATAAATCTTGAAGTAGACCGTATCTCCCATTTTCTTGGCAGGGATGCCCGGAGTGCTGACCTTGTATCTGCCGTCCACCATCACAGTACCGGGGATTACGGTTTTGGCATTCTCCACCGTTCCTCCTGCCTGAGGAACCGTCCACAGCAGAAGACCCATATCCTCGGTGGTGACACTTCCCAAATCCGAAACGGCATAATAGAAGTTCAGCACAACCTCGTCTTCAAAGCTCAGGCTGGGGGAAATCCTGGTAATCTTCGGCAGGGGCATCGCTCCACCGCAGACCGTACAGAAGCCATCCTCATAGGTATGCGCTACGCTGACACCGCAGCCGGTGCAAATACCGGCGGTATCGTGGCTCTTATGCTTGCATTCGTCGGTATCGCCGCAAAGGATACAAGCGCCATTTTCAAAGATATGGTCACCCAGCGCCTTGCCGGTATAGCGGTAAACGGTACGGCTTTCCACCTTACGGGTATCGCTTTCCGTGGCAACGGTATCGCTCCACTGCGACCAATCACTCCACTGCTGATAGGTGAATACCGCCTTGTAGGTGGTATATTTCTGGGCATACACCGGGATGGTATAGTACCAATGGGAATCGGTACAGCAGTTTGCGTTGGCATAGGTGACACTGCTGTCGCTGGCAGTGGGCAGCGTGGTGGGATCCACGGTCGCGATATTGGCAACAAAAGCATGGAAGGTGGTGTGGGTAGTATCCTGAGTGGTGGAGGTGGTGCGGTTGATCGGGCCGTTGGCATAGGTACCACGGCACCAGTGGTAATACACATAGCCCACCAGCTCCACGGAGTCGATGACAACACGGGAAGTTTCCGTTTCGGAAGCGGTAATCTTTTCCCGGTTATAGGTGGCATACAGACTGTGGGTGGTTTGGAAACCCACAGGCCAGGAGCTGACGTAGTGATTTTCTTTGCTGCCCTGACTCTGCCATGTGCTGCTTATCAGCTCCGCACCTGCCAGATTGGGAGTTTCCTGAGTGAAGGTTTCGCAGTCTGCGTAGCGGTACTGCTCCTTGGTTTCCAGCAACCCCTCTTCAATGCCGGCAGGTTTTTCTTCTGACCACTGGGAGTTCAGCTCATGGGTATAAACGCTGTAGCTGTCGCCGCAGGCTACGCAGGTGTACAAAGTCTTTTCGTAGTCCTGACAGTTGGCAGGGATGGAGGTGGTGGTGTAGCGGTGTCCGGTGGCAGGAATAACACTCTGCTTGGCAAATACCACACCGCACTTGCTGCAATGGCTGCCCTCAGACAAGCCTTCGGTGGTGCACTTCGCCGCCACCGCCGTGTCGGTAACGATGTCATGGATGCAGGTCACACCCTCCGGAGGGGTGACGGCGGCATCGCCTACGGTGAAGGGCTTTGTCCAAACCACGATATTTTCCGTCTGACTGGCAAGACTGCCGCCGCTGACATAGTAGTTGGACACGTCCACGGAAAGCTCATAGGTATAATAGCCGGTCTCCAAATCGCTGAAAATCAGGTTATCGCAGACCTCGCTGTAGTTCAGGGTGTAGGTCTTGGCTTTGGGGCTGGCACTGCTGGAAAGCACCGGATTGGCAAGGGTATCTTCCCCGGAGTACACCTTGGCATTGACCTTGCTCATCACATGGTACTGAGAGCGGAGCTTGCCTTTGAGGTAGTAGCCGCTGTTCAATGCCAAATCGGTCATGGTGGGGTCGATGACGGACAGGTCATCATATCGGTATTCCCTGACCGAAACGTAATTGGCACTGACATAGCCGGTGGTTCCGTTTCTGTCTACTTGATACCAGTACTCTCCTGCGGTGTTTTGATACAGTCCGGTGACCCAAAGCTCTGTACCGGCACTCAGGGTTTCCAGCGTGGTGTAAGCAGTGCCGGGGTACTGACGGAGGTTCACCGTATCCGTCACCGTCACATCCAGACTGGAAGGATAGTAAGTACAGCTTGCCAGAGCACTGGTATCGGTGTTCTTGCCGGGGAATTCGCCGTAGTAGTAGTTACAGTCCACATTGCCGGAAATACCCGAGAAAGAACCGGTCCAGGAGTACTGCCACATGGTCAAGCCCTTGGCATAGCTGCAGTTGGACACTTCAATCTGGGCAACCCACTTGGGCAGAGAGTTATAGTACGAACCGCTGAAATAGCTGTTAAACCAGCTCAGGAAGGTATACAAACCCGGTTCGTAACCTGCGTCCTTGATGGTTTCACAGAAGGCTTTGACGATATTCTGAATGGCGGCAGAGCCAAGGGCGGATTGGCAGGAGTCCTCAATATCGAAGAACACCGGCAAATCCACCTCGTAGTCCTTCAGTACAGAGATGACAAACTCCGCTTCCTGAATCGCCTCTGCTTCGCTTTCGGCATAAGAGTAGATGTACACACCGAAGGGGATGTTATTGGCATTACAGCCTGCGGCATAGTTGCGGAATTGGGAGTCCAGCGTGTACTCGTAGCCAATTCGCAAAATGGCGAAGTCAATCTGGCTCGCCACCGTTGCCCAGTTGATATTGCCCTGATAGTAGCTGACATCGATACCCTTGGCAATGATTTTGTTGGGGCTGGAGGCACTGGTCACAATCAAAGGCTTATTGTCCAGCACCACGGTCTGGGTATGGGTGGTCAGAGCGCCCTTTTCCACATAGTAGCTGATGGCTTCCACCGTCAGCAGGTAGGTATAAGAGCCGGCTTTCAGGTCGCTGAAAATCAGATTATTATCCAGCGTACTGCTGTCCATGGTGTAGGCGTAGCCGTTTACTGTGTCGGTGGAGGAAATCGCCGGGGCAGCGGATAGGTTGGAGCTGTAATGCACCGCCGCCTTAATCTTTCCCAGCTTATTGAGTTTGGCAGTAACCGTGCCCCCAATGGGGAAGCCCTGACCGTAGCCCAGCGCAGCCGGGGACATCAAATCCGCCACAGAAATATCACCGGTGAGGTGATCCAGCATGGTCACAGCGGTGGCATCGATGTACAGAGTCTGCTCATAGTAAAGCACCTGATAGAAATAGCTGCCGGTGGTATTCTGATGCAGCTTGTTCACCGTAAGGGTGGTATTCTCCGGGAGGGTATACTTGGCAGTGCCGTCCGTGGAAGGGACGTCCATCAGATTCACCGCCTGAGTGGTTTTGACACTGAGGCTTGCCGGATAGCTGGCAGCGATATAATCCGCCGCCGCTGCCTTCACCGGCAGAGGGACACACAGCAGCCAGGAAAGCACCATAACGGCTGCCAAAATCAGTGCTATGCTTTTATTACACAGTTTCATATTGTCCTCCTTTCCGGTTTTCAGGCTTCATCATAAAGGTATGCCTTGGCATAGTAGCCGTAAACCGCGGTAGCGGCGGCAAAGCTCTGCATATCCGTGGCACTGGCTGCCTTGGAAACACAGTAAGCGCCGATGGAATATGCCAGCACACCGGTACAGTAGGCAACACCGTCGGACATATAGCCGGCAGAAATATAGACAGTTCTGTCCATATCCTTGGCGGCGATCCCCTCCACGGTCGCCTTGTACTGGGAGGGGTCTTTCATAACCACTTTACCGGTGGCATTGGCAGGGGTCAGGGTGGCAGCGGCGTTGTAATCCGCCTGCGTCCAGTAGTACATAATCATACTGCCGTCGGGAACGTAGGTTGGCTCGAAGTAGTAGTTGATGGCAAATGCGCCATCAAAGGAAATACTGGTGGAGCGCTTGGTAAAGCCGCCGGAGTTGGTGAAGATGCCCAGCTTGGTCTTATCCGCATAGTTCAAACCGCTGACCATCTCAGACCGGTAATCCTCCACCATGGCTTTATGTTCGTCGGTGAGGAAGCTGTTGACCAGGTCATAAGGCTTGTAATTAAAATACTCCTGCGCTGCCGCACCGTAGTTGACCATCGCCACCGCAAGGGCTTTCATTTCCTCAGAATACTTGGCGCTGCTGAGAATTCCCTGTGCGTAGGTTTTGGGGCTGTAGTTATAGAGCTTGGAGTAAATATAACTGCCGTCTGCCTGCCGCAGGTAAATCTTGAAGTAGACGGTATCCCCCAGCTTCTTGGCAGGGATGCCTTGGGTTCGCACCCGGTAGTAGCCGCTGGCTTCATGGATGATTGCCCCTTCCGTTTTTCCTTCGGCATTGTCCACCGTGCCGTCAGACCGGGCGGTGCTCCAGGATATCAGACCCATATCCTTTGTACCCAGATCTCCCAAATCCGTTGCCTCGAAGTAGACATTGATAAAGATTTCATCCTCAAACGCCAATGCCACACTTTTTCCGCTGAGGGTGGGAACGATGGGAACATAAGTGATTTCATAGCTCAGAGTAACGGTTTCATCCTCGTTTTCCCTCAGGGTGAAGGTCAGCTCCACACCACCGGGAACGAAGAATTTTTCGCTGCTTTCCAGATTTGCCGCATCGTAGAGGGTGACCGAGGTTTTGTCCGTGCCCTGCCAGCCGTCGGTCATGTACCACTTTTCATTGTCGCCGCTTTTCACGCCGACGTAGCTGTCCTTTTGGAAGGTGACCACCAGTTTGCCATCCACAAACAGATACTTGCCAATGGTCTGATAGTCGCTTTCACAACCGTAGTTGGCGCCGTCGATAAAGCCGAACAGATAGTAATCCTTGATGGGTTCTTCCATGCCGCAGATTGTGCAAAGCCGGTTTTCATAGCTGTGCTCACAGACTTTACCACAGACGGTGCAGACCCCTTCTTCCCATGCGTGGTCGCCCAGCTTGGCATCGGAATAACGGTAGACGGTACGGGTTTCCACCTTCCGGGTATCGGAGGCGGTGACCGCCTCGTCGCTCCAATCGGTGTAGTCCGTCCACCGCTCATAGGTATACCGGGCAGTATAGCGGCTGTAGGTCTGGGCATAGACAGGGAAATAGTAATACCAATGGGAGTCGGTACAGCAATCCGCATTGGGATAGACGATGCTGTTATCGCTGGCGTGCTCCTGCACAGTGGGGTCAAAATCCGCCAAATCCTTATAGAAAGCATGGTGGGCGACGTACTCCCCGGATTTTGTCGGAGAGGTGAAGCGGTTGATCGGCCCATTGGCATAAGTACCCCTGCACCAGTGGTAGTAGATGTAGCCTACCAGCAAATCGCTGTCGATGACGGTTTTGGAGTTGGTGGTTTCGGATGCCGCAATTTTGAGTATACCGAACTCATCGGTGATGCTGTCACCGGTATCGAACCCCTCCGCCCATGCAGGGACGTATTTTTCCGTAGCGCCGCCGGTTTTCACCCATTCCTTGCTTACAAGGGTGTATCCCTCCAAAAAGGAAGTATTGGTGACCAGGGTTTCATAATCGGAGTATCGGTACTGCTCCTTGGTTTCCAAATCGCCGGGGGCAATGCCCTCAGGCTTGGTGTCCATCCATTGGGTCATCAGCTCGTTGGCATAGATGCTGTATTTATGACCGCAGTCAGAGCAGGTGTATTCAATCCGCTCATACTGCACGCAGGTGGCAGGATGGGTTTCGGAGGTATAGGTATGCCCTGCGGCTGCCACAGAACGGGAGTCCACATCGCCGCAGGCGGTGCAGGTTCTGCTTTCCACACCGGTTTGGGTACAGCCGGGCCGGATGGATACGCTCCAGTCCCCGTAGCTGTGTCCGCCGCTGGTCACAGACTCGGTAATCAGTCCGCAGGTGCTGCACACGGTAACGCTGTTGCCGCTGGACACGCAGGTGGATTGCTGCAGCACATGAGTGGTATTGGTATGCACGCAGGCACTTTGGTCTGCGGATGCCGGAATGACGGCAAAGTATTCGTTCATCAGCTCCAGCGTGCCGGTATTGGACTCCAAAGTGGTGGGGCTGGTGGCATAGTAGTTGGTGTAAATGCCGGTAATCTGATAGGTATAGTTCCCCAGAGCCAGCGCACCCATCCAGGTATCATCGTCCACGGTGCTGCCTTTGAGGACATAGGTGTTGGTAGAGGGGTTTTCGGATTGACCGGTGGCTATTTCTCCCTCTGTGCCGAAGCCGCTGTAAATCCAGCAGGCAACGGAGCTAAGCTCATTGTAGGTGGTTTTGACTGTGCCGTTGACGTAGAAAGTCGTACCCTGAACATGACCGTTGGGAGGCACTGCCCCGGTAAGGACAAGGTCGGAGATGATATCGTCTATGTATTTGACGTTTCCGGCATAGACATAGCCGGGTTCTCCTGAGGAGGTAATGACCTCATACCAGTAGTTTCCGTAGCCGTTTTGGTAGATACCCGTGGCAGTCAGGCTGTCGCCGGTGTTGACGTACTCAATCAGGGTAGAACCGGCATCCGTACCGGCACTGCAGGGCTGTGCCCGAAGCTCCACCTGATCTTCGATGACCTCCAGCTTGCAATAGGAGGCATAACGGGTACATTGATTTTTATATTCCAGAGAGAAGCCGGCTTTGTTCCGGGCATTGGTGGAGGCGGCGGCAATATTGTTCAGAGCGGTGGCGTTATAGAGCTGTATCAGACTGCCGCTGCCAAACTGATTGCCGTTGATGTCCATCATGCCCAACTGGCGGTCTACCACATAGTAACCCTTGGTCGTGCCGGTGGAGATGGTATTGAAGGATTTGTTATAGTAATCCTTCCAGACGTTGAAGCTGATACCGGCAACCACCTTCATAAACTGGTTGAATTCATTTCCGGTATAAGCACCGGAGCCAATGACCTGACAGCCGGCAGACCACACACCATTGCCGGAGTATGCCAGATTGGTGGAGCGGGTGTGGATATTGATACCGCTGGCACCCAAGACCTGACCGTTCAGCAGGGTGGTGGGAGTATAATAGCCCTTATTCACGTTAATCTGGAACGCACCGTAAGGGCCGGTGTGGTTCCATGTGTAGAAGGAGTAAGTGCCATCCATCAGGGTGGTGGAGCCGCTGTTGCCTACCCCCTGGGTACACTGGGTGGGCTGATCGGGAATGGAGGAGCAATTCTCACAGTAGTAGGCAATGTAGGCATTGCCGCTGGAATCTTTCTTCACCACGATGACCACCGCCTGATTACGGGTAGTACCGTAACCGCCGTAGGTGGTGCCGTTCCAGTAGTTATCCGAACCGCCCTCGAACATGAATACCACACTCAAACCGTTGTTCAGGGTATTTTGCAGAGTGGTACTGCTGTTGATATAGTAGCGCATCATGGTGTCGATGTATTTCTGAGGAATGGGATTGGAGATAAAGTCTGCGCAGGTCAGGGAGTTTACACCGCTGACCGCCTCTGCCTCCACCGGTACTGCCACCGGTATCAAGGTCAAAAGCATACTCAACGCCAAAACCACCGCCCAAATTCGCTTGCCGGGCATCGCTTTCATAAGTAAGACCTCCTGTCATTTCCGGGTAATCAAAAAGCACACTAATCCTTATACAAATAATACAATAAACCCTCCTTACATTCAAGTTTTTTTAGTGAAGAAATCAAAGAAAGTTTTTGATTTTGCCTCAAAAGGGGTTTCAGTAATTTTCTGTGGCTTTTTTTATGGGGTTGGGGTATAATGGGGGAAAATGCTCAGAGGTGTTTGATGATGGCACAGATTATTGAAATTACCGACTTTTCCGCTCCGGAGCTGGATGTTTATGCCCGACTGACGGAGGCGCAGCTTCTCAACCGCTTTGAACCTGCCAAGGGAATGTTCATTGCCGAAAGTCCCAAGGTCATCCATCGGGCGCTGGATGGGGGCTGCCGTCCCGTATCTTTGCTGATGGAACGTAAGGACATTGACGGCTCGGCAGAGGATGTGATTCGCCGCTGCGGTGACGTTCCCGTTTTTACCGCTGACCGGGAGGTACTGGCGCAGCTTACGGGCTATCACCTGACCCGGGGCGTGCTGTGTGCTATGTACCGTCCCCAACTGCCCCGAATGGAGGACATTTTGAAAAATGCCCATCGGGTGGCAGTGCTGGAGAATGTGATGAACCCCACCAACGTGGGGGCAATCTTCCGCTCCGCTGCCGCTTTGGGGATGGATGCGGTGCTTCTCAGCCCCGGATGCAGTGACCCTCTGTACCGCCGCAGCGCCAGAGTGAGTATGGGAACGGTATTCCAGATTCCATGGACTTTCACACCTCCATGGCCAGAAACGGGAATGGAAATTCTGAAAGAGATGGGGTTCCACACCGTCGCCATGGCACTTAAGGACGATTCTTTGAGCATCGACGATCCCCGTCTTGCCGCCCGGGAACGGCTGGCAGTTATCTTAGGCAGCGAAGGAGACGGTCTGACCGACGGCACCATTGCCCAATGTGACGATACCGTCCGCATCCCCATGTACCACGGGGTGGACTCCCTGAACGTCGCCGCCGCCAGTGCGGTTGCCTTCTGGGAATTGAGAAAACGATAAGAAACCGCACCGGAAGCAACCAGCTTTCGGTGCGGCATTCTGTTTACAGGGAGGTAAATTGTTGTTTAACTTACAACACAGGCGACTTGGCTCTCCCTTTGGGAGAGCTGGCACGCCGTAAGGCGTGACTGAGAGGGCAATCAGAAAAATGTTAGAATTTTTCTGATTTTCAGGAAAATGTGTCGTTATCGCC
>JAFULI010000104.1 GCA_017473455.1 Oscillospiraceae bacterium | reverse complement strand
TGACAGTTGTGTAGATGGTGATGCCAAGGCAGCATATGACATTCACTTTGAGGATGCCGAGGGCAACCGCATTGGTGCAAACGGTGTAAGCGTGAGTGTTGCGGTTTCCGGTTCGGAGCTGATCGTCAGCTCTGTCAATACGTCCGGTGCAGACAAAAGCCTATCCTCTACCACTTCGGACGGCAGCATATCCTTTACCACCGATGGAGATGACTACTATGTGATTTACGAAAAGGACGGCGGCGATCAGCCCGGTCCCAGTGGCGATACTGTGACCGTTCCCGTCCGTGGTGACGACAACGAAATCCACGCAGACGTGACCATTGACGGCGATACCGTAGAGCTTCACGAATTGGATTTTGCGGAGATCGACCACATCATAGGCGACAAGGACAAAGACGGTCTTATTGAGATCGACTTGACCGAGTTGGACAAGGAAATCACAAAGATTCTCTATCTTCTGTGGTAATGTGTTGTGCTGCGATAAGGAGGTGCCTATCATGGCTAAAAGAAGATCAAACGGAGAAGGCAATATCAGAAAACGGAAGGACGGTCGTTGGGAAGGTCGGTATACAGCCGGACGGGATTCGGTGACTGGGAAGCAGATTTTTAAGAACGTGCTGGGTAAGACACAGGCAGAGGTCAAAGAGAAACTGCAGAAGGCATTGGCACAAGCTAAGAAGATTGACTTCGCCAAAACCGGCAAGTACACCGTAACCATGTGGCTGAACGAATGGTTTGAGAATGTGGCAAAGATCAAGGTCAGACCGTCCTCGCACCAAACATATCGGGGCTACATCGACCACCATATTGCCCCAAACATCGGCAATATCCCACTGGAAAATCTGACTACCATGGATCTGCAAAAGCTGTATCGGAAGCTGTTGAATAAAGGCAGAGTGGATAGAGCGGAAGCCAAGCAGCAGCCAAAAGGGTTGTCAGCAAAGACGGTGCGGAATATCAATCAGGTCATCTCTTCGGCAATGGACTTCGCTGTGGCACAGAAGATCATTCCAGAGAACCCTTGCAAGGCGGTGGCTCTGCCTAAGGTAGAACACAAGGAAATGCAGACAATCCCCACCGAGCAGCTTCAGGCATTCCTCCAGGAAGCAAAGGCAACCGGTGTGTACGAAATGTATTACATCGAGCTGGCAACCGGTCTTCGCAGAGGGGAACTGCTGGGACTGAAATGGACGGACATTGATTGGAAGAACGGCATCATCAAAGTCAGACGGCAGGTGGCACGAGTGGACGGTCAGATCGTGGAAGCTCCGCTGAAAACAAAGAACTCCTATCGTGCCGTGACCATCTCACAGCAAGCGATAGAAGTTCTGAAACAGCAGAAAGAGAAAACCAATGACCAGTACGTATTCCCCTCCCCAAACGGCGGCCCCATCTCACCGGACAGCGTGAATAATATGCTAAAGCGTGTACTGGCAAGAGCAGGTATCCCAAAGGTCAGATTCCACGACCTCCGCCACACCTTTGCAACCATTGCCTTGCAGAATGGAGTTGACATAAAAACTGTGTCAGGCATGCTCGGCCACTTCTCCGCCGGGTTCACGCTGGATACCTATGCCCATGTCACCACGGCAGCACAGAAAGAAGCGGCAGACACAATGGGGAATGTACTCCAGGTATAGTTGCCACACAGTCCAAAGCGTCCCATCATTTTCAGAATGGCAGCACAATGGCAGGGAGCCGTGGCTCCCTGCCATATCAGTTTATTTGTGGTGTGCACAATATTCAGAACCGGACCATCTGCGGTTCTCACAATCCGGCTTGCTGCATTTGTGCTCGGTGCAATATTGACTGTCCTCAAAGGCAGGGTAGTCACAGCCGCTCTCATTGCAGTTGTGGTCGCTGCAGTACAGATAGCTGCCGCCGGATTTCCGCAGCAGATCACACTTGAGACAGCGGCAATTAACACAGTAGGTTTCAAATTCCCCAACCGGCACTTCATCACACCAATAGCACATATTCTGCTGAGGCTGTGTCTCCACGGATTGCGTTGCCTGTGTAGGTTCATCCGTTTCCTGCGGCGTGCCGGTTGCTGGTTCCGCAGGTTGCTGGAAGCTAGGCGGCTCGGTGGTCTGCGTTGGATTCCCTGAGGAACAAGCCATCAAAGACAGGCCCAACACCAGAGCGAGAATGATTGCGAATAACTTTTTCATTGAATTACCTCCTTGAATTTGGATAATTCAAAGATATCATGTGCGATGTAGAAAAAGTGCCTCATCTAACTACAGATATTTATTTTTCCTATTGCTGTATTTGTGTTTAGCTCATCAATATCATTGGACAATATCTCACGCACAGCATCAATCAATCCGTAATGAAGGAGGCACTCTTTAGTTCGTGCTTCTGGATGAGAGTAGGAAATAACAATTGTCCCCTTCTCCTCTATATAGTACCAAATACCACGAGACGTCATTTTCCAATCAGGTTTTGCGTTAGTTGCTTTAATATACGGTTTTTCCGTTCCTCCGCAGATAACTATATCTGGGCAATATAACTCAATTTGCTTCTTCAAGTAAACTCTGTCCTTAATCGCAGCGGCAAGGATATCCCTATTTTTAGCGACAGCCTTTCCCGAAGTCTTCTTTACATTGATAGCACAAATATATGGTAGTACACGCATTCTTCTCTCGTCATTATCGCTCTGTAATTCAGACCATGCATAGTCTGTCTTGAGGTTGAAGATATTTTCAATCCACCGTGCAACGACATTCCAAGTTTGGGCTCTGCCTCCACCTTTCAGAAATTCTCTAAGATCCCAGTCCGATCCTCCGTTTACCTCTTTTAAGACTACAAGAATTCTAAGAGGGGCTTTACAATACTTTGCTACATCAACCACTCCATCCCGAATAAAACCCGGCACAAATCCAGCCCACTCATCAAGCAGCTTGGCTTCCTCAACGCTTAGCCTTGCCGAATCTAACTGTTTGTTGCGAATGTTCATAGTTTTACTCCTTTCAATTTTCACTCTTTAACCGTCTATCAGGGACAAACTAGTCCTAAACATACATTTTTCTTAGATTAGAAAAATAACATCCTAAATTTGATAGCTTTGGGACAATCAAGCAATTCAAACTATTCATCCTTTTTTCTCATACTGTTCCAGGGCCCAT
This sequence comes from Oscillospiraceae bacterium, assembly GCA_017473455.1. Classification (GTDB taxonomy): domain Bacteria; phylum Bacillota; class Clostridia; order Oscillospirales; family Oscillospiraceae; genus Faecousia. The sequence continues at coordinate 18,915 of JAFULI010000104.1, read as the reverse complement.
TGCAGGTCAGACTTGACCGTTTCAACTAAGTCAGGGGGAGAAAGCAGCTTGACGGTACCACAGTACTGCCGAGCCCAATAGCGCATCGCTCTCTTATTCACGGTAACACGTGCAGTTACCTCACCTTCGGTTTCATCAGAGAAAATAATGTCTGAGCCGAACCAATCGATCACATCGTTTAAAATATCCTTGTTCATCCGGAAGGTCACGGGAATGCTTTCGCCGCTGAACATATAAAGATGCTCTGCCATGTGCTTAGGGAGCGAAAAATGCTTTCCGCCTTGTACCTGCTCCTTGGGCTTTATCGGTGTATCCAACAGACGGATATTGGTGATACGATCCATGCGGTAGTTGGCGAGGTTGTCATATTTATCGTAATTGCCGATCAAATAGTATCGACCATTGGTAGCTGCCATCTGGTAGGGATTCACGATGTATTCGCGATCCCGCTTGGGATGCAGCTTCTTGTCGGTACCATATTCGTTATAGGTAAATGCAACCTGCTTGCCGGCAGCAATCGCTTCGTCGATAATCTCGATGGTATAGAACAGCTGCGGATTCTTGGGCTTTGTTTCCTCCATGGTGGAGATAAACCGAACCCTGGACTTGAAGTATCGGTTGCTCAGTCCCTCCAGCTTTTCTACAAGCTCTTTACACTGTCTGTAAGGTATGTGTTTGGAGAACAGCAAACTGTCGATCAGCAGCCGTAGCTCGGCATCCGTAAAATCCCGCTCCAGATAGAAGTCAGAGAGAATATAGCTGGTTTCTTTCTTGCCCTGTTTGTTGATGTAGGTGCGTGCAACATCATCCCTGCATTCTTTGGATAACCGGCTGCCATCAAGTTACTTAGATTCCGGGCAACTGTTTTGCGGTCAGCAGCCATATCATAGTCGGACCAGAGAATGTCCATGATCTGCTTTTGGCTCAGCTTATGTTCTTCATCTGTGTATCGCTTCAGGATATCCAGGATGTTCATAATGAGCATTTTCTTTGCCGGTGCGGTTTGTGCCATTTCAATCACCTCGTGTTTAGTGTATCATGTTTGACATCATATTACAACACCCGATGTGGCATTTCTGCCCAATCGGGTATGGTGAGAGATTGCTTCTAACTGTTTTTTTAATATCAATGTTGGTTTTTCTCAACGACCTTTATAAATTCATTTGATTTTTCACTAAATTCTTTAATGGTGTTTTCATCCACGGCTTTTATATCGACGAAAAATGTCATGCGCCGGTTGTTATTGAGCCAAACTTCTATAACTCTTTCCGCACCATCCAAATAGAGATGATATTTATTTTCCTGCTTGGTTAGACATACTTCTTGTATCCATGTTGGGAACAAGTGGTTTACCCACTCTTCATTCAAATCACCTAAGACTGCCTTGAAAATATCAATGCAAGATGTGAAGAGTTGCATTCTGGACTCTTTGAACAAGCGTAGTTTTGAACATTTCCTGTCAACAAACTCTTCCTCAAAAGATGTGTCGCCGTTCAGTTCATAATCATACCATGTTTCAGGGAATTCTGCTGATTCTATCCAGCGATATATTGGTCGTAGAATTTGCCAGACTTCATCCTCATTTTCGTACCGCAGTAATTCTATAAAACTTATTAAATTGGCATCTGACATATCGGCGTTCATGAAGTTATTTGATGGGAATCGCTCATCATCTAATTCTTGATTGTGGTAATTGATAATCACATAAAGAGGCTCTTTTGAATGTCGTTCCTCAAGTGTGTATATTTTAAGTGATGTTTGATTAGAATCTGTAAATAAACAAGGATCAATACTAACCGATTCCCATTGGCATCCAATTATAGTCCACTCGGCCTGTACCCTGCGAAGTACAAACGCCTCAAATATATCTTCCGTAATTAAAGAACGAAATGAATTGAGAAATTGATCAATTTCAAATGAGTGTTTCATATCATGAGCACCTCCAAAACATTGCCTTTTTGAGCAAGAGTCCTTTGTTATTTAAGCGTGTTGATTTTTATAAAGTCACCCCGTGTACGTTCATCCAAAGGTTGAGCTTATCTGCCAAGAGGGCGATAAACTCGCTGTTCGTCGGTTTTCCCTTTGTGTTGCTGACGGTATAACCGAAGAAGCTCTGCAGAATATCCAGATCCCCTCGGTCCCAGGCGATTTCGATTGCTCGCATAATCGCTGTCCGTATCCGTTTTGGGGTAGAGCTATCTGTCAGTGCAATCGGCTTGTAAATGCACTCTGTCATAGCAGAGTTGATGCCGTACTCTTTCACAAGATAAGCATACCGGCTGACCAGTAGTTTTGTCTTACCGCTGCCTGCACCGGCAATCACCCGGAGATATCCTTCGGTTGCCGTCACAGCTTCTAATTGTTTTTCATTTAATGCGGATAAATAATCCATATTACATCATCCCAGGATACAGGATAACACTTCAACTGTCCAATATTTCGGGACTAATTAATGCTTTCAGCATGAAAAACAGATATTCCAGTATTGTTGCTCTGGAAGGCAGCCTGCGACCCTTCTCGCATTGTGTTAATACCCAGTTATCCTCAGATGCACGCATTTCATCGGTAATAACAGGAAAACCACGTCCTTTGCGTACCCAGTTCATCCCTCGAAACGCATCTTTATCAACAAAGCCATGGGCTTTTAGATAAAAGAAAACATCCTCCCGGCAGGAGATTAGCTCAGACAGTTTCAATGTGCCGTCGCGAAGCATTGCACTATATTTATTCCAAGCGTTATTATCATCTGCTAAACACAAAAGAGTAATCATCTCTCCAACACAATTGGGTGAAGGTATATCTTTGGCTGTCTCAATTCGAGTGATATAATTTCGGTTTTCTGCGGTGATGGCTTTTGTATGAAAGTCTTTTGCGATGCGGTTGCGGTCCAGCATGAATTCAAAAAACAAATTGCCACGCTGAATATACTCTGCTTCTGTGGATGCAGTAAAATCCCATATATCAGATTTTAATAGTTTCAACCAGTGGTTATCCAGCCAATGCTCTATCTGCGCACGCATATCCTCCGGCAAGCTGAAATCATAAACAGGGTTATTGCCATAGCTGCAATAGTTTTGCCAGACAAGGTTATGGCCGTCAGGAATCATTGCTACATCGCAACAATTAATTGGTGGGATGTCAAACCCGTCTGTATATGCAGGCTGCCAGATGGTACGGTGACAGTTGAGACAATGCAGATGGGGCGGTAATGGGTTCACATTCGTGATTCCCAAGAGGTATGGAATAAAGCCGGAGGTTGCATCCCCAGATATCTTATATGGGTGTTGATTTTTCTTTAGCCATCTGGTCAGTTCATAGACTGCTGCCAGATCCACGACATTGCCGCTCTCTAATAATGCGGTCCATTCCTGCCGTATGCGCTTGAAAATGACATAATCAGGTTTTTCTCCGTACTTACGATACAATGCCGAATATATATCCGCTTCTAGGCTTTCCTCAATGGCGTGTTTTGGAAGATAGGCATATTCAGCATTGTACATCTGCATGGTATCATAGCGGACTTGTGCCTGCGCAATGATACGATTCAAGTTAGTCAACAAATCCGGAAAGCTGTCATAGCTCACAAAGGATGGCAAATCCGGAAGCTCGGCATTTCCCAACCATACCACCGTTTCATCCAGCCGGTCGCGCACATCCATATAGTAGGCAAGGAGCGTTCGAAATCCGTCCTTACGCAATGCTTCCATCTCCACAATGGTGCAAACCGAATCTGAGACTATTAAGTCTGTTACACATTCTGCAGCGGTCACTTCGTATCTCTCCGGCACAGCCGCCCGCAATAACGACAGATGTTCCGCTTTCAAACCGTATGTGATTATGAGATTATCCACAATATATGCCTCCCTTCTGCCATAAATATAACCCACCGAATGAGGCAAAATTGTCCCATTCGGCAGGTTTTCATATTTCACTGTCTAAAATCTCTCCAGGAAGCAATACCACCAATCGGCAGGATATGATATCGGAATTCGGCAGCTAACAAGACAAGTAAATAAGTTAAACCCCTTTGCGAAAACAAACTGCCCACGGGAGCAAACGAAGTGTTGCTTCTGTGGGCAGTCTATTTCGTTTCGAGGATCCCGGTTTGTGGACACAAATTGTTGACCAAAGCGGTTTGGAAAAAGTTTTAAAAAGTCAGTGTTTTTTCGATTTTGGAGTCGCTGGATGCTGTTTTGCGCTGCCTTGTCCACTGGAATCTAACCTATTATGGGTCAGTGTATGGGTCAGATGGTTGACCCATGTTTTTTTGACACTTTATTTTAACGCTAAAAGTTAGAAAAACCACCGTTTTCTAGGTGAAAACGGTGGTTTTTTTGGTTGCGGAGGCAGGACTCGAACCTACGACCTCCGGGTTATGAGCCCGACGAGCTTCCAACTGCTCTACTCCGCGATATTGAGTTGGCACACAAGGTACTCCCCAAGTGCTAGAGTATTATAGCATGGCTTTGTTGCCTTGTCAAGGGTTATTTTTTGTCGGAGGGTGGGGGCTGTTTGATTGGGGATTGGGGGACGTTTCCGGTGGTTTCAGTATTTCCCCGAAAGAGGAAAATATGCGGCTTGGAAAGAATGTGGTATCTTTTTTCCTTGTCGGTGTGGGAGGTTTTGATGAGAAATTGACTTCCGTCTTGTGGCATGGTATAATTCGACAAAATACGGTAGTGCGGAGGGTTTATTTTGTCGAAAATCAGGTTTCTTTCTTTCATTGCCGCTTTGCTTATGCTTGCTTTCTCCGGGTGTTCCGGGGACGCTCCCGCAGCGTCTGCGCAAAGCATCCCGGTGACAGAGTCTTCGGCTGCTCCGGAGCCTTCCACGGAGACGTCAATTCCATCCACCACCATGCCCAAAGAGCCGGAGCAGGTTTCCATCCTTGACTTTTTGGAGATTGCCGCCGCACCCGTTGGCTCTACCATGTATGTCTGGGGCGGCGGTTGGAATGAGGCGGACACCGGTGCCGGCATTGAGGCTGTGACCCTAGGACTGAGCGAACGCTGGGCTGCCTTTGCCAAAGAGCAGGATTCCGGCTACAACTACAAAGATCACCGTTATCAGATTCACGACGGCCTGGACTGTTCCGGCTATGTTGGCTGGGCGGTTTACAACGTCATGGAAACGGAAAGCGGCGGTGAGGGGTACGTTTCCTCCTCCACCGGCATGGCGCAGGCACTTGCCGACCGGGGCTTGGGCGAGTACATCTCCCGGGAGGACATGGACCGCTGGCTGCCCGGTGACATCATGAGCATGAAGGGTCATGTCTGGATCTCTTTGGGAATGTGTGGTGACGGCAGTGTCCTGCTGCTCCATTCCAGCCCTCCCGGGGTGATTTTCTGCGGAACCGCTCTGGCGGACGGCAGTGACTCTCAGGCGGTGAAGCTGGCACAAACCATTATGAGCACCCACTATCCCGACTGGTATGCCCGTTATCCTGACTGCTCCCGTCCGGCAAGCTATCTGGAAAAGTCCTCTGCCATGCGCTGGAACACCAACGTCCTTGCGGACGAGGAGGGCATTCGCCAAATGTCCGCGGAGCAAGTGGTAAATCTCCTGTTTTCCCGCTGATATTCCTTGCTTTTCTTTCATTTTTCCTGTATGATTATCTTATCAACTCTCAGGAGGCGATTATATGGCGAACCCTTCTGCATATAACGGTAACGAGCCGTATATCTTCATCAGTTATGCTCACAAGGATTCCGACAAGGTTTTGCCCATCATCCGGGAGCTTCAGAGCAGAGGCTACCGCGTCTGGTACGATGCCGGCATTGAAGCCGGTACGGAGTGGCCGGAGTATATTGCTGCCCGTCTGATGAACAGCCGGTGCGTCATTACCTTCATCTCCAAAGCTGCCATCAACTCCTCCCACTGCCGGCAGGAGATTACCTTTGCCGTTTCCAAGAAAAAGGAGATGCTCACGGTATATCTGGACGACACTCCCCTGCCCCCTGGTCTGGAGCTGCAGTTGGGCATTAACCAAGCTATGTTTTACAACCGCTCCGGCTCTGCCGTCAGTCTGGCAGCGCAGATTGCCAAAGCTTCTATGTTTGATCCCTGCAAGAGCGGTGCGCCTCCGGTTCGCACAGCTCCGCCACGGGTGACTCCCACACGGGTGACTCCGCCGCCGGTGGCAAAGCCTGCTCCCAGAAGACGCCGCAACACCAAACTTCCGCTGTTTATCGGTTTGGGCATTGCCGGTGTGGTGGTACTTGGCTTGCTGGGCAGTCTGCTGCAGAAAGCCCTCTCCGGTGGTCTTCCCAGTCTTGGGGGCAGCAACTCCGGGACTGTCACCCCCGCCAATGCCAAAAAGGGAGATATTGTTCAATTTGGCTCTTATGAGCAGAATAACGACCAATCCGACGGGGCTGAACCGATTTCCTGGATCGTTCTCCATGTTGAGGACGGAAAGCTCCTGCTGCTCAGTCAGAACGGTCTGGACAGTCAGCCCTATCACGAGGACGGCGGTGAAACCACATGGGAGGACTGCTCCCTGCGGCAATGGCTCAACGATGACTTCTATAATGAAGCCTTTACCACGGAAGAGCAGGCGCAGCTTTGTTTGACCGCCCTGACGACCGACGGTTCCAAAGACACCCGGGATTATGTCTTCTCCCTGACGGAAGCAGAGGCGGAGCTTTACCGTGAAGTTTTCAGTTATGTGGAACTGACGGAGTATGCCCGTCAAGAGGGCGCTACCTCCCGGGAATGGTGGCTGCGTGCCCCCTGGAATGCCTACGGTACCCTCGAAACGGACTACGGTCTGGCCGTCTTCGACAATGACAATGACATCACCATGCGCAAAACCGAAACCACCGGCATTGCCGTTCGTCCCTGCATCTGGCTGGACATCCGTACCGAATTGGAAAAGGACACCTTGTACAACAAGGCACTGTCTTTGATGGATGAGAAGTCCTACAAAAAGGCACTGGAAGCCTTCCAGTCCCTTGGCGATTATAAAGACAGTGTTTCCTACTGCGAAAAACTTCCCCGTTTGATGCTGGTTGCTCCCTATGTCGATGCGACTGTAGGCAGCGAAGTGGATTTTGGTTCTCACGAATGGATCATTCTGGACAAGCAGGCGAACAAAGTTCTGCTTCTGAGCAAGTACGCATTGGAAACCAAGGATTTCCACAGCTACACGCTGGCAGACCCGGGCTGGGCGGATTGCTCCCTCCGGGAATGGCTCAACGATGAATTTTACACCCGGAAGCTGGGGGCAAGCCCGGAGGAAATGACATTGATCCTTCCCACCGTGGTCTCCACAGAACCGAACGCGGAATATGAATCCACCGGCGGCCCGGACTCCACTGACCGGCTGTTCCTGCTGAGCCATAAGGAAGTCACCCAATACCTGCCCGCCCCGTCGGATTGTCTTGCATACACAAAAGACGGTTCTGTGCCGGTAATGTGGTGGCTGCGGAGCAAGGGTAAGACTACCAATTACGCCATGTTTGTAGATGATTACGGCTACTGCAATATGGTAGGTGCCGGCATTTTCCAACTGGACAGCCCCTACTATGTCAGACCTGCCATGTGGATCAATATTGAAGCGTAAACTATGGCTGTGCTGCAATGGCAGCACAGCCATTTTAGTTGGTTTTCAGGGTAATTTTAAGGTGAATTCCCAAAATATTAATATAAAAATATGTTGCTTTTCCCGATATCTGCATATATAATAACCCTTGGTATTCTGATATTTGAAAGGTATTATTCATGACAACGTTAGAGAATAAAAAGCAGCTTCTGCACCTGACATGGCCGATCTTTCTGGAGGCAATTCTGTTTTCCGTCATCGGCAGTGTGGACACCATTATGCTTTCCGGCTATGCGGACAATGCCGTTGGCGCGGTGGGTGCGGTAAATCAGGTGCTTTCTTTGTTTCAGGTGATTTCCAACATCATCACCACCGGCACCGGCATTTTGTGTGCACAGTACATCGGCGCAGGCAAGACACAAAATCAGAAGCAGCCGCTGGTACTGGCAGCTTTGCTGGTGAACACCGGACTGGGTATTTTATTCAGCGCTGCCGCTCTGTTTCTGGGGGACGCTCTGCTGACGATGGTGAACATCGCCCCGGAGCTTCGGGGCTACGCAAAGGAATACTTAAGCATTGTAGGCGGTTTTCTGTTTGTGCAAATGCTTGCCATGACTTTCACAGTGATTATCCGCTCCCACGGAAAGACCAGGGCGACCATGGTTTTCTCTTTGCTGATGAACCTTTGCAATCTGGCTCTGAACTATGTACTCATTTACGGCAAGCTGGGCGCCCCTGCCCTTGGAGTTTCCGGTGCTGCCATTGCCACAGTTGTGAGCAAATGTCTTGCCTGCGGCATGGCAGGTATCTACCTGTTTGTCAAGATTCTGCCGGGGATGTCCTGGCGTCCCCAATGGCGTGCGCTCGGGGGCTGTATGCGCGGCATTCTGGCATACGGCAGTCCTGCGGCAGGTGAGCAGATTTCCTACACCCTGTCCAAAATCGTGGTGCTGGCGATGGTCAATGACATTTCCGTCACCGCCGCCAATGCCTATAACTATGTGAACATCGTGGTCAGCTATGTGTATCTGTTCTCCATGGCATTGGGTCAGGGCACCTCCATTATGGTAGGCTGGGATGTAGGAAAGAAACAGCCGGAGTCTGCCAAGGGGCTTTGCCGGTTCTCTGTGAACACGGCATTCCTCTTCTCCATGGGAGCAATGGTGGTGCTGTCGCTGGTTCGCAGACCGACGATGGATTTGTTCACCAACGATACCGCCATTATCGAATTGGGTGCTTCGGTCATCCTTGCCAACTTCCTGCTGGAAGCCGGACGAAGCCGCAATCTGGTGTTGGTCAACTCTCTCCGGGCAGCCGGAGATGTGGCGTTCCCTCTGTATGTGGGGCTGATTTCCATGTGGCTGTTCAGCGTAGGCTTCTCCTGGCTTCTGGGCATTCGTCTGGGGCTTGGTCTGGTGGGTATCTGGCTTGGGCTTGGTTTGGATGAATGCTTCCGTGCCATCGCCATGCAAATCCGCTGGAACAGAGGTTCCTGGATGCGCCGGATTGGCAAATTATCGTAAATCTCAGAACGGCTTCCCTTTTGGAAGTCGTTCTTTTTTATGTCAAAATAGCCGTATCCTTAGGATAAGCAAAAGTTTTCTGCATTTCTGCCACAAAAATGTTGACATAGCAACCGCATCCCTCTAAAATAAGAGTAATGGAACAAGTCTATAGTAATCGAGGTATTTTTTATGAAACGAAGATTATTACTTCTGGCATTGGCAGCACTGCTGACCCTTGGATTGGCTTTACCGGTACTGGGTGTTCAGGCACAAACACTGCAAGCCACCCTGACCACCACCGAGAGCCGGTATGCATCCAACGCGCCCATTACCGTCACGTTGACGGTGAATAACACCACCGGACTTCCGCTGACAGCACTTTCTATGGAATGTCTTACCCCTCAGGGCTACCGATTGGCTGAGGGCAGCGAAGCCATCAAATCGGTGGAAGCTCTGGATCCCGGTGCCGCTTCCGCTTTGGCTGTGACACTCATTCCGGAAGCCTCCGCCACCGCTTCTCCGGAAACCGGTGAACCGGTCGACCTTTGGTTCTGGATGGGGCTGGGGCTGGTATTTCTTGCCGCTTTTCTGGCTCTGGGTGCTCTGCTGGTCACCGGGCGGCGGAAGCATTATCTCTGTCTGCTTCTGTGTCTGTGTCTGGCAGCTGCTCTCCCTGCCGGAGCCGCTGCTTCCCCCGCAGAAGAAACCCTGACCCTGGAAACCACCGTTACTGTGGAAGAAACTCCCGTTGTCCTGCAGGCGCAGGTTCGCTACATCCCCGGAAGCCCCGATGCTGACACCGATGGCGACGGCATCGATGATGCTTCGGAAATTCTCCTCGGTATCAGCCCCAAAAAAGCGGATACCGACGGCGACGGACTTTCCGATGCTCTGGAGCTGAACAAACTGGGAACTGACCCCAAGCTTATCGACAGCGACGGTGACGGCATTACCGACGGGGACACCGATACCGATGGTGACGGAATAACCAATCTTCGGGAACTTTCTCTGGGTACAGACCCCATCAAGCCGGACACCGACTCGGATACTCTCCCGGATGGGCAGGAGCTTTCCCTTGCCACCGATCCCCTGCTCTACGATACCGACGGGGATGGCGTGGAGGACGGCTACGAGCTGACTTTGGGTACCGATCCCGTAAAATACGATGACAGTTTTCTGGTTTCCAAGGAATCCACCGGCAACGCCCTGACTGCCGGTGTGGAACTTTCCCTCAGCGGCAATCAGGTCAGTTCTTTGAAAGTCACACCGGTGGAGCAATCCGTTTTGCTGCCGGAAACCATGCCCGGTTATCTTGGCAGCGCCTACGATTTTTCCGTGGACGGAACCTTTGAAACCGCTGAAATTGCCTTTTCTTTTGACGCGGCTGCTCTGCCCGAGGGGGCTGATCCTGCCATCTTCTACTTCAACGAAAAGACCCAGCTGCTTGAAGAGTTGGACACCGCTGTGGAAGGCAGCACCGCCACCGCCACCGTGGAGCATTTCTCCACCTACATCCTTCTGGACCGAAACACCTATTATGGCTCCTTCACATGGGAGGACACCTGGGACAGCACCGGCACCTACTCCAGCGTGGAAGTGGTTCTGGTCATCGACGACTCCGGCTCCATGGGCATTTACGGTGACTACAACGACCCGGACTACCAGCGGCTGACTGTCGCTCAGGAGATGATTGACCGGCTTCCCGACGGCTGTAAAATCGGTGTTGTCTGGTTTGCCAGCACCAGCAAGCTCCTCACCGCAGAACTGACCGCCGACAAAGAGGCGGCAAAGGCTTTGCTCAATCAGGACAACTTCACCTCCCGGGGCAGCTTTACCCATATGTACGGGGCAATCAACCATGCCATGGAGCTGTTCCAGAGCACCGAAGCGGATGCTCTGAAGACCTGCATTGTCCTGACCGACGGCAGAGCCCATGATGAAGACCTGTACGAAAGCACCGTTGCCGCCGCCACAGAGCAAAATGTGGTGCTGTATACTGTGGGTCTTGGAGACGAGGGTATGATTATCGGCGATTATCTGGTACCTCTGTCCAAACAGACCGGTGGTGAATACTACCACGCAGAGGATGCCTCCCAGCTTTCTGCCGTGTACGAAAAAATCAGCCAGATGATTGACCTGAGCGTGGACACCGACGGAGATACCATCCCCGACTACTACGAGGATAATGCCGTTTCCTTCAGCGGCGTGGAAATTTCTCTGGACAAGAACAATCCGGACACCGACGGCGACGGTATCCCGGATAACGAAGAGGTCAAAATCCAGCTCATTTACAGTGAGGATGGTAAGCAGGTCTACATCAAAGGCACTCTGCTCTCCGCACCTGACCTTGTGGACACAGACTTTGACGGCATCACCGATGATGCCGATGCCACTCCCACCAACGGCGACCTCACCGGCACTCTGTACACCTCCTTCGCCACCAGCAACATCACCTGCAAGCTGGATTACAGCCGCTTCTTCGGGGATAACACCGTTTATGACCCGGATTTGAGCAAGATTTCCGTGCTGCTGTCGGCGGTGGTTTATTCCGGTCACACCATGTCCCTGACGGACAGCGAAGGCGGCACTGTAGCTGACAGCGAAGCCATCACCGGTCTGATGAGCAGTCTGGGAATGCAAAACACCCAAGCCATTTCCCTGAGTTCCCTGTACTCCGACCGCCATCTGTCGGAGGTGGCGTTGGGCTACCACAATGTTGTGGTGGACGGGGAACTAAAAACCGTCCTGAGTGTGGTAGTTCGGGGTACCAACGGCACCACCAACGAATGGTCCAGCAACTGTGACATCGGTGATATTTCCACCGATACCGACACCGACGACTGGACCAATCCTCTGAACCACAAGGGCTTCGACATCACCGCAACCCGAATTCGCCGGATTGTGGAAAACTACATCGACGAAAACAGTCTGGATAGAGGTTCTCTGGTCTACTGGGTCACCGGCCATTCCCGGGGTGCTGCCGTTGCCAATATCATCGGTGCAAATTTGGAGGACGAGGGCAAAACCGCCTTTACCTACACCTTTGCCGCTCCCAACTGCACCCTTTCCGAGGATGCCGGCTCTTACCGCACCATTTTCAACCTGATCAATCAGGACGACTTCGTGCCCTATCTTCCCATGGAATACTGGGGCTACACCCGTTTCGGCCGCTCCACCACTACCCTGAGCATCAAGGACAGCTACGAAAAGGTTTGGGAATCCCTTACCGGCATCGGTGATTACAACCCGGATTCCAATGGCATGGACGACTGCATTGAAAAGATCGGCTACATCATGCCGGCGAACTCCGACCCCCGTGTGGAGGGCTACCGTTACACCTGCGCCTGCCACGGCGACGGTTCCAACGACACCATCACCCACACCAACTGGGGCATGACCGAAGGCGGTCGGGAGGATGCCATCTCCAAAATCCCGGCAGTGGCGCTGGACTGCTGCATTATCACCCGTTACGAAGGCGGCTGGATGGGCGGCTGGGACTTTGACTGCTGTCAGCTTCCCACCTACCTGATGCAGCTTCTGGCTGCCTTCATGGGCGGTGACATCAATGCTTTCCGCTTCCAGTTTGAGCTGAACATCGCCCCCCGGTACGAAGATGCCAAGGGTGCATTGGTCAGTGCCGCGCTGGGCGGCATCGAGCATCCCCATTATCCCGAGTCCTATTATGTGCTGGCGGATGACATTACCGCCGATGTTTTCCCTGAATAAAAAACAACTCCGCTCCCGTCTTTTTCGGGAGCGGAGGCTTTTTTCATGGCGGATAAATTGTTGTTTGCGTTTCCTTCCCGGGCATAAACAAAAGCCCGGCAGTGGGAAACCGCTGCCGGGGATTATTATTTTCTCTTACCCAGTTTTCCTCTCAGGTGCATCAGACGGTGACGGAACGGAAGAAGCCAGAGCCACAGATAACGGTAAGCTGTCCAGTACCAGCCACCGGGGCGAATGAGTTTGCCTTTGTGCCGGGCAGCGGTAACACGGGCATGAATCATGTCCAGACTGGGGAGCAGCTCCAGCTCCTGCTGGGCATCGCCTACCATAATGCAGCTTCCGTCCTTATTTACCTTGTAGACCCGATGGAGGATGTAACGTCCGTTCGTCCGGGTGTAGAGCACAATATCTCCACGTTTTACCGGAGAATCCAATAAATCCAGATACACCGTATCTCCGTGAATCAGGAAAGGTACCATGCTCCCCCCTGCCACCGGAACGGCAATTGAGGTCTCCCCCTGATTCAGCAGTTCGCACACCGTGTCCAGAAATTCCTTGGTATCCAGGAGCTTTGTCATGGCGCACCTCCGCTTCAGTCGATGATATCGTACTGCCGCAGCAGTTCCACCCGTTTGGAGCCGGTGCGGATCACCTCAGCAGCGGAGCTGGCAGGACGGGTGATGGTTTCCTTCATATAGCCAAAAATCCGGCTCACCCAAGCCACCGGCAAAAGCCACGGTCTGCAGTGCAGGTAAGTAAATCGGCTTTGCAGATTTTGCGCAGGAGGGAAAATCGTACGCAGCAAATGTCCACGAACGGCATGCCCTTTTTTGTCCGCCGCTACCGCATTCAATGTCATGTTGCTGCTGTGTACCCGGCTTCGGTCCGCACCGCCATAAATGCCGCCGCACAGCAAATCCTCCAGCAGAGGTTCCGGATCAACCGCCATGGCTTTCCAGTTTCCCGGATAGCATGCCTGTTTCGGGGAGAAGTTCAGGTACTTTTCTCCGATGGCGAAAATCGCCGCCGCAAATTTATCCGCCCGAATGCCCCGGCACTTTTTCCGGACATAGCCCCAATCCACATCTTTTCCGTAAGCATTGGCAAAGAGCACCATGTCACACACCTGACGGATGCCAAAACCGCTGTGAAGAAAATGCTTGAAGGCATGAAGAATCAGGTACAGCATATGATCCGTCCATCCAAGACTCCCAACCGGCTGCCCCTGAATGATGATGTCCACACTCCTCTGACGGGCATCCGCAAACAGCTCGTTGCAATCCCCGAAAATGTCGGAATCCTCCGGGAACAGAGTCTTGTGCAGCTCAATGTACAGCGCACCCTCCCGACGGTAAGGCACTTCATAGCTATCCAGAGAGGAAGCACCGGGTTCCATGCCAAATTCAATCATCGCCTTGTGGAACGCCTTGAAATCTGCCTCGGTGCAAAGCACGTCCTCATCACCGGAGTAGCGATAGTCCGGACGGGGATACAGATTGCGGCAGACAATCCCCTTGACCACCAAAGGTTTCAGCCCCTTGGCTCGCAGGTGACGGTTCAGTTCCAGAAATTCCTCTGTCTTGACCGTCTGTGTCATCACCGACTGCACCGTGGCACGGCGACTCACCGACAAAACCCCGGGTTCCAGACAGGAAGCTGCTTCGCAGCCATGCACCGCTTCAAAAATCATCGGGAGGACATGGTGGTTTTGTGCCATTTCCAGCACCTGCTGAAGCTCTTGCGGAGAAACCTCTTCCGCCCACACCACCGGCTCATCCGCCAGTGCCGCCTTCAGCGCCTGCAAAAACAGTTTGGAAATCCGCTCCATATCCTCACCTCCCCGATTAGTTTTTCGTCAAAAGATGATTCATTATATCACAGCTTTCCCCAAATGCCAACCGGTTTCGGAATTTTTTCATCCCCGCCAAAAAAATAAAACACACTGCCAATCACGGCAGTGTGTTCAATCATTACATATAAACCTGAAGATTAGCACGCTTTGCAGCCCATTTATCCCAGAAATTGTTCCAAATGCGCTTGATATCCTTCATGTAGATACACAGCAAGGTCACCGCCACTGCCAGCACCGCTACGGCGGCAATAATTCCCCAAATCGTCGACTTCTTCATAGCTGCATCCTCCCTGATCATATTATACTCTCCTTTACCGGACGGTGTCCCAATTTGTACTTTAATTCTACATAAGGATATTACTTTTGTCAACCAGATGTTTCTTAATTCCTGTTAAATTTTTTACCTGTTTTCCAAAGAAATCCCGAATATTAGAATACCCCGTCTGCCATGAAAATATCCACCAAAAACGGGATAAATGTTCCTGAAAAAGTATATCATTCCAAGGAATCAAAAGCCAACGTCAGACCGGTAAATTGTTGTTTGAAAGTCTACCTCCGCACCGAAAACGTATGTCATCCTGAGCAAGCGTAAGCGCGTCGAAGGATCTAATCGTCCGGTTTTCATATCTTTTCCGACAAACCCTAAGCCTTTACGTTTGAGATCCTTCGACTTCGTTCCGCTTCGCTCAGTTGCCACATCCACTGCTTACCGATCTTGGTGCTGACGATGCCAACGATGTTCTTCTTGACTTCATTCACAGTCCGCTTGGAGATATGATAAAAAGCCCGACCCTGAAGCAATATCTTGATTGGCTGAATGCCGCAACCGATGCCAGAGATAATTTCCTTGCCGGTAAACTGACCGAAGAAGAGACTCTGGCAATCATTGTTGTTCCGTAATATTTCGTCCATTACACACTTGCGAATAATAAAAAATCAAGGTAACATCACCCAAAACTTTTGGGAGGTGTTACCTTGAAATCATATTATGACATTTGGAAAGCCCACTTTAATGAATCTTTCATTAAACTAACATCTTTCACAAGGAAATTGGCCGTTTTTGATGCTTTGCTCTATCGTACTCCTTGATTTCTGCCCAAGTAGATGACCACAAATGCCATGACCGACATTCCGATAATGCCCAGGGGAATCCAGAGGGCCGCCAAGCCCCGAAGCATAGGAAGGATCATATGGACCAGTTTGGACATAGACAGAGCTGTACTCATCCACAGAACATACATCACCACATTGAAAGGCTTGCCGAAGCGGCTATACAGTGATCCGCAGAACATCTCCAGCAGCACCAACACTGGTATGGCGGTAAGGATCACACGAAAATCCGTCAGGATGGGCAGCAGGGAAGCACCCAGTTCCGACTGAGGAAAGAGAATCAGCCGATATCTTGATTCCAGCCAAGACAGCAGCAGAACCAGCCCATAGGACAGCGTCAACCATAGCAGCTCCTCCAATGCATAACTGATCATAAATTGCTTTCGGGTTCGTCCCATTGACAGGGCTAACATAAATTGCTGTGGATAGCTCAGATACCCCAATGCCGCCGTGATCAATATTCCCGCCAAAGCCATCAGACTTCCCATAGGGAACCAGCTTTCCCCCTCATCCAAAAGCAGAATAAAAAGCATCAGACACAGCCCCATAGCAAAAGAAACTAAAACCACCACCAGCCGTGTCAGAGGTACTTGCATATGGAGCTTCAACCCCTTAAAATACCGTTTCAACATATGCTCCTCCTCACTTGACACAAAGGGCCTTGATGGCCTTTTTTTCAAAGCAGGTGCACAGAGTGTAGACCAGTGTCCCAACCAGAGGCAGGATATAGATCAATATATCCACCTTCTTATTTACCACTGGAATAACCACCAGCACGGCTGCCAGTGCAAGGCTGACAATCCAAACCAAAGCAATCATCAACAAAGTGCCCCTGCCCAGCTTCACAGTCAAAGCACCGGAAAAACCGCCAATCCCACTAAAATACAGGCCACCTGCCAGAGTTAGAACCAGGCTCACCAAAATATCCACGCGGGATCCCAACACAAAAAGTAATACATTTGCTCCCATCACAGGAAGCAGCATAGCTATCCGATAAAGCTGAAGCCCCAGCCAGACTTCCTTTCGTGTGACTCCAAAGCTCAGGGTCAGTGGTACCGTCTGTGTGTAGGTATATATATTGAAGATCGCCGGCATAATCACCGCCATTCCCACCAGATAAATTGTGGCCATCTCAAAGTAATCGTGCAGGCTTTTTGTGGAATCGCCTGTCATGAACAAAAACAATGTGTAGACCGCCGCAGCACTCAGAATCACTGCCGCCTGCACCAGTCCCTCCTTAATCCAGTGAAACCGCCGCATTTTAAGCCTCCTCCTGGCACAAGGCCACGAACAGTTTCTGCAGGCTCAGGGGTTGGACCGTTACATCGCAGTTCTTGGAAACCGCCTCCCCTTCCCGGAGAAGCACAGTCACCGCCTTACTGCGGCCCAGAACCTCTGTTCCATGGCAGTCCAAACCTCCAACTGCCCGATCCACCTCTTCAGCAAGACCTGTGACATGGCAGGCACGGGATGTCAACGCCTGGATATTTTCCATCAGAAGGATCTTGCCCCGGTTCAGGATGATAACCTCCTCCATCACGTCGGCGGCCTCCTCGATAATATGGGTGGATATCACAAAGGTCCGCCCGGTGTCGGTGTACTCATCCAGCAGCAGCTTATAAAACTGCTCCCGGGCCACCACATCCAGACCTGCCACTGGTTCATCCAGGAAGGTAAATTCTGCTTTGCTGGCCAGAGCCACGGTGATGGTCAACATGGACAGCATACCCTTGCTTAGCTTTCCCAGCTTTTTCTTGGGATCAAGATCAAAATCACGGATCAAACGATCTGCCATTTCCCGATCCCAATGGGGCAGAAAGGTGGCCGCCGTCTGTAAATACCGCTTCACGGTGTACTTTGACAGTCCGCTTTCCGCAGAAATATTCAATTCCCGGGCAAAGCAAATCCGGTGCAGAGCCTTGGGGTTCTCCCATACCGGCTCTCCGTCCAGGGTCACAGTTCCGCCGGTCAGAGGATTCTGATTGGACATCATAGACAGCAGGGTGGTTTTTCCTGCCCCGTTTCTGCCAATGAGACCATAGATCTTTCCGCTCTCCAGAGTCAGGTCCAGACCTTGGAGAACCCGATGCTGTCCATAGGTCTTGACCAATTTTTCACATTTTAACACGCTCATAATTACGCTTCTCCTTTTTCGATATGATCCATCAGCTCTTGCCGGGTGATTCCCAGGCTGTGAGCCTCCGCCAACAATTCCTTTAGCCGCCGGTCATAGAATTCCTGCTTTCTCCGCTCCCGGATCTTCTCCTTAGCTCCCGCTGATACAAACATTCCAATGCCTCGCCGCTTGTATAAAATGCCGTTGTCCACCAAAATGTTTATTCCCTTGGCCGCCGTGGCCGGGTTGATGGTATAGAGCTTGGCAAGCTCATTGGTACTGGGGACCCGTTCTTCTTCCAACAAAATCCCCCGCAGAATGTCTGTCTCCAGCATTTCACTGATCTGCAAATAGATCGACTTCTCCTCCGTTAGCTTTTGCTGCATGCAGTCACCTCCTCTGGTTTAGTGGTTCATTACTTATGTAACTAACTATATAACGAAATGCATATTTTGTCAAGAGCTTTCTTTGAGAAAATGCAAAGACTTCCTTCTCCCAAGGATCAGCAGTAGCACGGTTGACAAGATGTTGTTAAGCAGTAGCTTTGATTTCCAAATTGTGCTATCGGGGTTCTTGCTTTATATATCTCCTTTGCAGCAAGCCGCAATTCAAGAACAGTTGTAGCTACCGGGTTCCACGAATATAAACAACACAGTATACAATCCTTTCTTCCTAGGCAAAAATACGCTTCTTTCACCCTAAACAGAATGCCCCGCAGATTGGTGACATCAGTCCTCAATCTGTGGGGCATTATCTCGTATTGACAGGTTGCTATTTCAATGTGCGGTTTTAACTACACCCCACGATCCAAGGATGTCATCCTGAGCGAGCGTAAGCGAGTCGAAGGATCTCTGTGGTGGGGGGACGGAAGCTGTGGGTTCTGTTTCGGGCAGGTTCGGTTACGGATTATATTCCTGCCGGAGGCGTCACTTTCTTGTTTCGGCAAGAAAGTAACCAAAGAAGCCGACTTAGGGGAGGCGCTGAGGTTGTACCTTTCCGGCTCGGTCGGTTTCTTTCCCCTTCTGCCCCGGTACAAAACCGCCCTCCCCTAAGTACCCCTCCC
>JAFULI010000014.1 GCA_017473455.1 Oscillospiraceae bacterium | reverse complement strand
TGTTGTAGTTCCCTGATGGTTCTTGGTATGGTATAATCAATGCTCCGTATTTGTGTATTGATTGCTAGTTGTAGTTCCCTGATGGTTCTTGGTATGGTATAATAGAGCGACAAGTTTTTTCTTTATTCTCTTGGTTGTAGTTCCCTGATGGTTCTTGGTATGGTATAATATCGAGGCCCTGCGGCTGGAAATTGCAAAGGTTGTAGTTCCCTGATGGTTCTTGGTATGGTATAATGTCAGGCTGAACGCTTCGATGTGATCCAAAGTTGTAGTTCCCTGATGGTTCTTGGTATGGTATAATCGAGGGCAGGGGCTGGGTCATTGAGACCGTGTTGTAGTTCCCTGATGGTTCTTGGTATGGTATAATCAACGTGGCCACCATCACCGTCGTAAAATGGTTGTAGTTCCCTGATGGTTCTTGGTATGGTATAATTATATCGGCTTCGATATGGATGCGTACTGGGTTGTAGTTCCCTGATGGTTCTTGGTATGGTATAATCATCGACGGCAACAACATCGATCAAATGCAGTTGTAGTTCCCTGATGGTTCTTGGTATGGTATAATACTTGACGAAAAGAAAGATATTCGATGGAAGTTGTAGTTCCCTGATGGTTCTTGGTATGGTATAATAGAACCATCTGGCTACCATTCGGTCATGGGGTTGTAGTTCCCTGATGGTTCTTGGTATGGTATAATAAGAGGTAATTATATGGCAGACATCGCACAGTTGTAGTTCCCTGATGGTTCTTGGTATGGTATAATACAAACAGCAGGAAGCGGAACTGGAAGCACGTTGTAGTTCCCTGATGGTTCTTGGTATGGTATAATTTGTGCATTGATTGCTACAAGAAGAAATACGTTGTAGTTCCCTGATGGTTCTTGGTATGGTATAATAGACCATCAAAAAACCCCCGAAAAGCAAGGCTTTTCGGGGTGTTTTTCTGCAAAAAAGAGGAAAAAACGGGGGGGGAATCCCCCACGGAATTAAAAAATCGAAAGCTGCTCCGTTTCAAAATCGTCGTCGGCTTCACAAAGGTTTCCCAAAAGAATTTCCACACTTTCATATTGCTTTTCCGTGATGACCAGCATCCGGATGGAGCCGTTATCCGGAAGGCAGCGTTTCAATCTTGTCCGGTGCTTTTCTACCGCATCCGTTCCGTTGCAGGTTCGGGCATAGACGGAATACTGAATCATGTGGTAGCCGTCGTGAATTAAGAAATTCCGGAACTTCGTTGCCGCCTGCCGCTGCCGTTTGGTCTTTACCGGCAGGTCAAAAAAGACTAAGATCCGCATAAATTTATTCATAGCGATGCTGCTTCAGCTCCAGCAGCTCCGGCAAAAGCAGTTGCTTTTCTTTTTCCGACAATGCCTGACCCAGACTTTTTACCAGCCGCTCCATGGCATAGCTGACACTGTGATGCTGCCCTCCGGAAAGAATGTCCAGATTGAGGCAGTTGAAAAGCTGCCGTTTGTGCGCCGGTGTCATGGTGTCCGTATCCTGAAAGCCCACCCAGACCATCCGGTCTACCACCGGGCGGAAGGGCTCCATCAGGTCATCTGCCAGATTAAAGGGGTTCAGGGCATTTTTGTGGTGCAGACCGAATGCAGGCAAAAAGCCATAGACACTGAGATACCGTGCCATGGCACCCCGGAGAATGGCATAGCCGTAGTTCAGGGCACTGTTAATGCCGCAGTCCTGATTTCTGGTGAAAGCATCTCCGAAGAGAGCCGGAAAATAGAGCTGCGCCCCGGTCGCCTCCCGGTTTTCCGGGTCCCCGGAGCGAACTCCGGCAGCAAGGGTATGGAGGGCTTGCGCCGCCGCATCCTGCCCCGCAAGTTCCAGCACCCGTGCCTGATTGCGCAGCTTCATTTTCACAATGCTCTGCCAAAGCTGCTTTTTTCTCGGCTCGGTGGCATCGAGCTGGGTTTGCAGGACACTTAAGCCCCGGGAATGCTGCTGATAAGGCATCAGCACCCCGCAGGGCAGATGCTTTTCATCACACACAAAAACAGCGCAGCCGCACTGCCCCAGTTGGGACAGTGCGGCTGTGGTAATGGTGGATTGGTTGCTTTCCAGCAAAAGGGCAGAAAGATCCTCAAGGGGCACATGGTGGGTCTGCTCTGTGCGCACCGTCAGCCGGTGGTTGGAAACGCTGATGTGTGCAGGGCTTTCAATGATGATATTTCGGTATGCCATGGCTTAACCTCTTTTCATCCGGAAGGGTTGACGGGTTTCTTTGCCTACCTTGTGGTATTCGCCCAAAATGTCCACGGTGAATTTTTCGATACAGCTAAGAGTTTTAACGCCGATGCCCCCTTGCACATATGCATTGTCATGGGAAATGCAGGTGATGGCTCCGGTGGAAATATTCATTCCCTTGTAATAAACCAGCATGGAGTAGTCTTCGATGGTATCCGGGAGGTCACTTTCCTTTCGGCTCTTATTCAAAACAATCAGCCGCTTATTGGTGACCCGAATCAAATCGTTGGGATACAGAGAGAAAATGAAATCCTCATCCCGCATAACTTTCCATTGGTCGTAAGGTTTCCGTGCA
Organism: Oscillospiraceae bacterium; assembly: GCA_017473455.1. GTDB lineage: Bacteria > Bacillota > Clostridia > Oscillospirales > Oscillospiraceae > Faecousia. The sequence continues at coordinate 15,605 of JAFULI010000014.1, read as the reverse complement.
ACACAAGCCCGGTTGGGCAGGGTTTCTTTCAGGGTATCTGCCACATAAATGGGTACCAGATAGTAGCCGTCGTCCTCTACATAGAACACATCCACCCGAACCATGGAGTCGTTGTCCGCGATGCCGTTGCCGCCGTGAACCGATACGTTCAGGGTGGTGGGTTCCCAGAGCTTGACCTTTTTCACCACCGGGCCGGGGGTGCCGTCGGCTTTGGGCTTATGGAAATCCCCGGCAAAGGCTTTTTTGGCATCGCCGCCGAACTGCTGCAGCCGTGCCACCAGAGCCTCGTAGAGTAGCCGGTCGCTTTCCGGGGCGTAGTAGTTTTCAATTTCGCCGTTTTTCAGCCGCAGCTCTGTCAGGGGGCGCTTCACCACCGCCACGGTTTTTCCGTCCTGAGTACGCAGACTCTTAACCGTATCCTTGTGGGCGGCACCGGTGACTTTCCGCATGGGCATCCGGGATACGAAAATCGGCATATGGGGGGCTTTCAGTTCCCCGGATACATACAGCGGCAGCCGATGATCCATCAGCACCCGCTCCGGATTGCTGCTCAGATGCCCTTCCAGCTCTTTGCGGAAGTGGGGCCAGGGATAGGGGAAGCCCTTGATGATTTCGCCGGTGGTTTCGTCCACGGCATAAACCCTGTCCGGTGCGTGGGTATAGCGGCATTCCCGGTGGGCATTGTAGCGGCTGACCTGCTGAATCAGGGCATCTGTGGTGCATACCACCACCAGCGCATCCACCGCGTGGTGAACATCGCCGTTGGCGCGTACTTTATGAATGCCCCAGCGTTTTCTCATCTGGTCGGTGACCGCACCGTTGACAGCCGTGACCCGCTTTTTCTTTCCGGTTTGGGAAGGGGCAAAGAGAAGGTGATCCTGAATATAATTCAGGATGAACCGGGAAGCGGTTTTGGTATCCTGCAGGTTGCGCTCCTTAAACTTCTCCTCATCCTCCTTGGTAAAGGCTTCCTTCAGAAGGTTCCGCTGCTTTCGGGGGTCTTTCACCGAATTGCGAACCCAGACGATAAAGTCTTCCCGCTGTTTCCCTTGCAGGTACTGCAAAGGCAGACGGTTACCCTTGTTTCGGTTTTCCGCGGCAAAGACCAGGACTTTATTTTTATAACTGTCATCAAAGCTGATGCTGTAGGGGATAATGTGATCCACTTCCGCGTAATCCGGCTCAAAAATCCGGGGCAGGGACAGAGGCTTCAGAGAATAGGGACAAATACCGCCCTGCTGTTCATACAGCTTCAGCTTCACCAAATCCTGACCGGAGGGGGAGGCAATGCCGAATTCGGTGCGAAGCCGCTCCATAATTCGCTCATTGGCAGCCTGATTGGCAAGCATATCCCGCTCCATCTTTTTACGGTCGTCAAAATTCTTTGCCATTTCTCTGGCAAGCTCCACGTTGATAAACAGCGGACTGCAGCCCTGAGAGCGGATAATGGCATTGATGACCTTGATGGTTTGGGAAATCGCCCGACGGACAACGGGACTGGTGATTTCCGGGTTATCATCGGGTACGGGGGGAAGCAGCAGGGTCTTTTCTGTGCCGTCGTGACCTTTGAATTGATAGCCGGCGGCGGTGCAGGTATCGCTGTAGTTCATGCCGGCTTCCAGATGGGGGATGATGGCATCGCAGGCTTTGACACTGAGATGACCGAATTTGGAGAAATTGTGAATATTTTCGGTGGCTTCAATCAGCACCGGGTCTACCCCTGCTTTCTGCAGATAGGCAGTAATGTTGGCAGAGGTCTTATACAAAGTCAGGGCAGTACCGATGGCATTGCGGTGCCCGATGGAAACCCCGGTGATATAGCCCTTTTTGATTTTATCGAAGGCTCTGCGCATCTGGTGGTAGGCTTTCATGCAGCCCAGCTTGGCTTTCTTTTCCGCTGCGGCAACATTTCCATCCGGATAATGTACCAGATTGAACCGGGCATCCGGTGAAAGGGAAAGCTCCTTGCGAATACGGGCGAAATTCAAATCCTCCGTATCGTGGGCAAGGGAAATCAGCGTTTCCCGCTGCTCCCGGGTCAGACTCAGGGATTTTCCGTGGAGTTGAATGCGGATGTGATTGATTTTTTCCAGCAGGGAGAAATACTCAAAGGAGTAAGTCGCTTTGGCTGCCCGGGGAAGCTCCGGGTGGAAGGTACAGCGGCCCACCATCTTTTCAATCTGATTGCCGCCGTAGGGACTGTCACCGCCGGGGCCATCATCAAAGGAACGCTGTCCCAGCAGAATCTCCAGATAGGCTTCCTCCAGCTCTTCGGAAGCAGCGGTCTGCCCCAGTGTTCTCTGGGCAGCAAAAATCAGGCGCACTTCCTCTTCCACCATTTGACGGGATACGGTGGCAAGATAGTTTCCGCCTTTGTTTCGCTTGTGCTGATCAAAAAGCGGGTCCTTGTACAGCATCTCGCCCGGGGTGCGGTAGCCACATTCCTGCATCCGCCGGGCATTTTCGCTGACAGCGGAGAGAATTGCACCGTCATCCCCATCGGAAGGGTTTTTCCGGTTGGAGCGGAAGCCTCTGCGCTGGGCAAGGTGAAGGAGCAGACGGGCAAACTCCTGGGCTGTGATTTTTCTGTCCAGAGCTTCTGCCCGGAGTTGGTAGATATCCTCCAGCTTGCCGGAAAACAAGCTGTCGAGCTGCTGCTGGGTGATGACCTCCCGAGTGACCAGCAGATAACGAATCCGCTGATTTCTATGGCGGTGTCTGCGCAGCCGCCGCCGGGCACTTCGGGCTTCCCGACGGGGTGCCGCCAGGGATTCGCCGGTTTTGGGCTGCTCGGCACGGTCAAAAATTCTTGACCCCATGCGAATAATGCCGCAGGGCTTTTCGTTGGCGTCCAGACAGACCACCGCCCAGCCCACGGAGGTGATACCGATATCCAGACCAATGGCGTAGTTGCGCATACATTTTCCTCCAGTTCTGATTAAGAGATAACGCCCCGCAAATGCGAGGCGTCAGAGCTCTTCGGTTTACTACCTTATTGTAGCAACCTGATTGTTCTTGGTATGGTATAAGAACATTTTTAATATATACTTACAAATTCTTCTTGTCAATACCTTTTTTACAAAAAAACCCTAACTGTCGCAAAACTACGACAGTTAGCCCCAATGCGGCTAAAAAATCTCTCCCCTGCTTTGCGGCAAGGGAGAGATTGGTTGTTTATTTCGCGTATTCCACAGCCTTGGTTTCCCGAATGACGTTGACCTTGATCTGGCCGGGGTATTCCAACTCGGCTTCGATCTTCTTGGCAATGTCACGGGCGAGGATAATCATATTGTCCTCGGTGACCACTTCCGGCTTGACCATGATACGAACCTCACGGCCTGCCTGAATGGCATAGGCTTTTTCAACGCCGGGGTAAGAGCCGGTGAGCTCTTCCAGCTTTTGCAGACGGCGGATGTAGTTCTCCATGTTCTCACGGCGGGCGCCGGGACGGGCGGCAGAAACCGCGTCGGCTGCCTGAACCAGAACAGCAATCACGGTCTTAGGCTCAACATCGCCATGGTGCGCCTCAATGGCATTGACCACCACGGGATTTTCCTTGTACTTACGGGCAAGGTCGGCACCCAACTGGACATGGCTGCCTTCCACCTCATGGTCGATGGCTTTGCCAAGGTCATGCAGCAGACCGGCACGCTTTGCCAGCATCACATCCACGCCCAGCTCCGCAGCCATCAGACCGGCGATGTGGGAAACTTCGATGGAGTGGTTCAGCACGTTCTGACCGTAACTGGTGCGGTACTTCTGGCGGCCCAGAATACGAACCAGCTCGGGGTTGAGGTTGTGGACACCGGTTTCATAGCAGGCACGCTCACCTTCCTCACGGATGGTGCGGTCTACATCCCGGCGGGCCTTCTCCACCATGTCCTCAATTCTGGTGGGATGGATTCTGCCATCGGCAATGAGCTTCTCCAGAGCCAGGCGGGCAATCTCCCGACGGACGGGGTCGAAGCTGGAAACGGTGATGGCTTCGGGGGTATCGTCGATAATCAGGTCAACACCGGTGATGGTCTCCAGAGTGCGGATATTCCGACCCTCACGACCGATGATGCGGCCCTTCATCTCATCGTTGGGCAGGGGCACAACGGAGACGGTGACTTCCGCGGCATGGTCCGCGGCGCAGCGCTGGATGGCAGTGGCGAGGATTTCCCGTGCCTTTTCGTCTGCCTCGTCCTTCAACTGGGATTCGATTTCCTTGATCTTCAGAGCGGTATCGTGACGAACCTCGTCCTCCACGCTCTTGAGCAGATAGGCTCTTGCCTGCTCCTGAGTAAGCTGAGAGATTCTCTCCAGAGTTTCCAGCTGCTCTGCCTTGATCCGGTCGGCTTCCGCCTGAGTCTCGGCAACACGCTGAACCTTTCTGGCAAGATCCTCCTCCTTGCGTTCGAAGGCTTCCAGCTTCTTGTCCAGGGCTTCTTCTTTCTGCTGCAAACGGCGCTCCTGCTTGCTCAGCTCGGCGCGGCGCTCTTTGACTTCCTTTTCGTACTCTGTGCGAGATCTATGGATTTCGTCCTTGGCTTCGAGGAGCATTTCCTTCTTCCGGCTCTCGCCGCCACGGATGGCTTCGTTAATGATTCGGGTGGCTTCCGCCTCTGCGGAACCGATTTCCCGTTCAGCGACCTTCTTGCGGTAGGTCATGCCGCTGATGAAACCCACAGCAACGCCCACAAGAACGCCGACAACAATCAAAATGATGGCTAATGTTGTATCCATAATCCTGCAACGCACCTCCTTCATTAAAAATAGGCAAAGCCGAAGGGGTGGCGCAATGTGCCACTGGTGTAAAATTGGCATATTTCTGCCCGGAGCGTTCGGAAAACATCCGGCAGGGTTATTCAAGCTCAAAAAAACGCCATTGGGCGCAAAACGCATACTTCCCCGGCAAATGCCGGTTATCATGAAACACCGCACCAGAGGCAAAAACTGGGGCAGCGTACACATACCGCATTCATTTTACCTGCCAAAGGACGGAATGTCAAGTATTATGAAACAAAAAAACAGGAAATATTGCCACAGTTTTTGGCATTCAGCCCAAAACCATGGTTCTTTACATTTCAGAGTAAATCTGTTATATATATTATAATGTATCACACGAAAAGGAGAAACGTTGTGGAAAACTATTTCCGTATGGATATGGATAAGCGGAGCATCGACGGAATTTCCAATCTGGGACTTGCCCATATCGGCGATGCGGTGTTTGAGGTGCTGTGCCGGGGATATCTTTGCGCCCGGGGCGGAAAAACGGTGGACAATCTCCACCGCAGTACGGTTGCCATGGTCAAAGCTCCGGCTCAGGCTGCCTATGTGGACAAGCTGCTGCCCCACCTGACGGAGGAGGAAACCGCCTACTACCGCAGGGGCAAAAACTCCCATGTCCACGCCGTACCCAAAGGGGCGACCCCTGCCCAGTATGCCAAAGCCACCGGACTGGAAACCTTGTTTGGCGCGCTGTATCTGGCAGGACAGACGGACAGACTCAACGAACTGTTTCATATTATTTTGGAGGAGAACCAATAATGGCATTTGACGCCTTTTATCTTTCAGCGGTGCTTGCGGAAATCCGGGAACTGGGGGAAGCCAGAGTGGAAAAAATCCATCAGCCCTCCCGGGATACGATTATCCTGCATCTGAAGGGCAGGGACAAACGGGCAAAGCTGCTGATCAATCCCAACCCTGCCGCATCCCGGCTGCATCTGACGCAGGCTTCCCCGGAGAACCCTTCGGAGCCGCCGATGTTTTGTATGCTTCTGCGCAAGCATTTGTCCGGCTCCCGGCTGATTGCAATTTCCCAGCCTCCCATGGAGCGGGCTGCCACCTTTACCTTTGCCTGCATCGATGAGATGGGCGACCCGGTGGTGAAGCACATGGTGGCGGAACTGATGGGACGTACCTGCAACCTCTATCTGGTGCAGGAGGGAGGAAGAATTCTGGACTGCCTGCGACGGGTGGGTCTGGATGAAACCAGCCACCGCCCTGCCCTGCCGGGCTTGCAGTATCAGCCTCCGGCACCGGTAACCAAGCTAAATCCGGCAGAACTGGAAGAACAGGATTATGTAAACCTACTGGAGAACCCCGGAGCAGATATTCTTGCCCACCGTCTGATGGACGAGCTGGGAGGACTGTCCCCTCTGGTGTGCCGGGAAGCGGCGCTGTTTGCCGCCGGGGATGTGGATGCCCGCTACGACTGCCAAAAGCCTCAGGAGGTTGGGCAGAAGCTGTATCTGTTTTTCCGGGAGCATCTGTACCATCCCGGGGCATATTATCACACCGGAGCGGACGGCGTTCCCAAGCAGTATGCCTTCTGCCCCATCCGGCAGTATGGACAGTACGGGCAGGCGGAGAGTTTTTCCGGACTTCTGGACAACTTCTACACCAAACGGGATCAAAGGGATGCCATGCGGCAGAAAAGTCAGGGTGTCCGCAAAACCGTCACCAATCTCTGCCAGCGGCTGACGAGAAAAATTGCCATTCAGGAAAAGGAGCTTGCCGCCACCTATGACCGGGAACGGCTGCGGCAGCTTGGGGATATTGTCACCGCAAACCTCCATGCCATCGCCCGGGGGCAGACGGTGCTGGAGGCGGAGGATTTTTATGATGAGGATATGAAGGTCATTCAGATTCCTCTGTCCCCGGTTTTGTCCCCCCAGCAGAACGCGGCAAAATTTTATAAGGACTACAACCGAATGAAAACTGCCGAAAAGGAGCTGACCCGGCAGTTGGAAATCGCCCGGGAGGAGCTTGCTTATCTGCAAAGCGTCCTGGATGAGCTGAGCCGTGCCGGTACGGAGCAGGAACTGGAGGAAATCCGTCAGGAGCTGCGCGCCGGAGGATACCTGAAGGGGGACAGCGGCAAACGTCGGGTCAAGCAGAGCAAGCTCGCCCCCATGCGTTTTGAGTCTACCGACGGCTACCCCATCTACGTGGGCAGGAACAACCGCCAGAATGACGAGCTGACCTTCAAACTGGCACGAAAGGATGATCTCTGGCTTCATGCCTCCAAGGTTCACGGCTCTCATGTGATTATTTCCTGCGGTGGCACCAAGCCTCCGGATGATACCGTGACTCAGGCAGCGCAGCTTGCGGCATATTACTCCGAAAGCACCGGAGGCCAGAATATTCCCGTGGATGTAACACCGGTGAAGCAGGTCAAACGGATCCCTTCCGGAAAACCCGGTATGGTCATTTACCATACCTACCGTACGGTGATCGCCAATCCCTATGCCGATATCGTGGTGGATGCCCTGAATGCGGAAAGAAAGCCGTCGAATTCGGAAAGTTGAACAAAATTATAATGCCTCAATTGGCTGATTTATAGAAAAATACGAAACACGTCACAAAACGATTGAAAAAACTCCCATGCAGAGGTATACTGTAAAGGAAGTTGCCGGACTATCCCGGCAGAAAATGATAGGAGGAAAAACTTATGAAGAAAATCATTGCACTGCTTCTGGCTGTTGTTATGGTCGTCGGTATGGCTGCCATGTTCACCGGATGCAAGAAGAACGAAGTCGGTAAGGTTTACTACCTGAACTTCAAGCCTGAAGCTGACGAGGCTTGGCAGGCTCTGGCTAAGGAATACACCGAGCTGACCGGCGTTGAGGTTAAGGTTGTTACTGCCGCTTCCGGCACCTACTCCGACACCCTGAACACCGAAATGGCTAAGACCGACGCTCCCACCCTGTTCCAGTGCGGCAACGCTCAGGGTCTGATCGACTGGGGCGAGTACTGCCTGGACTTCACCGGCACCGACGTGCTGGCTGAAATGACCACCTCCGACTTCAACCTGAAGGACGAGAACGGCGCTGTCAAGGCTATCGGCTACTGCTACGAGGCTTTCGGCATCATCGTCAACAAGGAACTGCTGAAGACCGCCGGCTACGAAGTTTCCGAGATTAAGGACTTCGCTTCCCTGAAGGCCATTGCTGAAGACATCCACGCCCGCGCTGCTGAGCTGGGCTTCGACGCCTTCGCTTCCTCCGGTCTGGACGGCTCCTCTTCCTGGCGCTTCTCCGGCCACCTGGCCAACATGCCCCTGTACTACGAGTTCCGTGACGACAAGGTCACCGAGCAGCCCGCTACCATCAAGGGCACCTACCTGGATGCTTACAAGAACATTTGGGATCTGTACATCAACAACTCCTCCGCTGACAAGACCTCTCTGTCCACCGCTACCGGCGACATGAGCCAGGCTGAGTTCGGCACCGGTAAGGCTGTGTTCTGGCAGCAGGGTACCTGGGAGTACGCCAACCTGGTCGGCGAGAAGTACAACATGAAGCCCGAGAACCTGCAGATGCTCCCCATCTACTGTGGTGTTGAAGGCGAAGAGAACGCTGCTCTGTGCTGCGGCACCGAGAACTGCTGGGCTGTCAATGCCAAGGCTTCCGATGCTGACATCGACGCTACTCTGGACTTCCTGAAGTGGGTTGTTACCTCCGAGTCCGGCACCAAGATGATGGCTGAGCAGTTTGGCCCCATCCCCTTCAAGGCTGCCAAGGAGCCCGCTAACGTGTTCTTTGCTGACGCCAACAAGCTGATTGCTGACGGCAAGTACACTGTGACCTGGGCATTCAACCACACTCCCAACGTGGACGAGTGGAGAGCCGGCGTTGTTTCCGCTCTGACCGACTACTCCGCCGGCAACGGCGACTGGGATGCTGTTAAGACCGCCTTCGTGGACGGCTGGGCTACCCAGTACAACAAGCAGCACGGCTAATTCTTAACCGTTGTCTGACTGTTAATTAACTAAACCGACAGGGGCGGGCGACAGCCCGTCCCTGTTTCCACTTTTGCAGGGCGGTGGCATGCCCCTGATTGTGGATCCAGGGGTAAGCCCCTGCCCTGCATGATGCCATCGCAAATTTCACAGAAAGCGAGGGAAAATCGTTTTGAGCAAGAAATCCAACGACGGCTCCGCTGTCAATAGCTGGCTGATCAGAAGACCCATCAAGAAGTGGTTCCCCCTGTTTATCCTGCCCACTTTCCTGTGCTTCATCATCGGCTTTATCTGGCCCTTCCTTCAGGGTATTTATCTGTCCTTCTGTAACTTTATGACCCCCACGGATGCCAAGTGGGTCGGTTTTTCCAACTATGTCAAGGCGTTTCAGGACCCCAGCTTTGGCAGAGCCTTCTGGAATACCGCTGGGTTTGCGGTGGTGTCTATTATTCTGATCAATGTCATTGCCTTTGCTATCGCCTATGCCCTGACGCAAAAGATGCGTGGCTCTAATCTGTTCCGTACCGTGTTCTTCATGCCCAACCTGATTGGCGGCGTGGTTCTGGGTTATATCTGGAGCATGATTTTTGATGCCATTCTGAAAAACTACAGCACCTACCTCACCGCCAACCCCACCTACGGTTTCTGGGGTCTGGTGATTCTGGTGGCATGGCAGCAGATTGGTTACATTATGATTATTTACATCGCCGGTCTGCAGGCAGTATCCGAGGATATGCTGGAGGCAGCAAGAATCGACGGTGCCAACAGCTGGCAGACTCTCTTCCGGGTTACGATTCCCAATGTCATGCCCTCCGTGACCATCTGCACCTTCCTGACCCTGACCAATTCCTTCAAGATGTTCGACCAGAACATGGCACTGACCGAGGGCTTCCCCATCATCACCATGGCAGACGGCTCCCAGATTAAGACCACGGAGCTGCTGGCGCTGAATATCTACTCTACTTATAACATTAATAAAAACTGGCACGGTGTAGCCCAGGCGAAGGCGGTTATCTTCTTCATTCTGGTTGCTACTTTGGCAATTGCCCAGCTTTCCGCCACCCGAAAGAAGGAGGTGCAGCAGTAATGAAGAAACGTTATAGTGTTGGCAGTACCATTCTTACCGTATTCTTTGCCCTGCTGTCCCTGTTGTGGCTGTTCCCCATTTTTGAGGTACTGATCAACTCCTTTAAGTCCAATGCATGGGTTAACCTGGATGCCTTCGCTCTGCCCAACGCAGAGAGTTTCGTGGGTTTTGCCAACTATATTAAGGGCATGACCTTCGGTAATTACCCCTTCCTGATGTCCGTGCTGTACAGCCTGATGATTACGGTGATTTCCGTCATTCTGATTTTGCTGTGCTGCTCTATGACCGCATGGTACATCGCCCGTGTGGACAGCAAGTTCTCCCGGGTGTTCTACTACCTGTGTCTGTTTTCCATGATCGTTCCCTTCCAGATGGTTATGTTCACCCTGACCTTTACCGCCGACCGGCTGAGTCTGAATACTCCTTGGACCATTCCCATTGTGTATCTGGGCTTTGGCGCAGGTCTTGCCATCTTTATGTTTGTCGGTTTTGTCAAGGGTTTGCCTCTGGAAATTGAGGAAGCCGCCGCCATCGACGGCTGTGGCCCGTTTCGCACCTTCTTCAGTGTGGTTCTGCCCATGCTGAAGCCTACCATGATTTCTGTGGGCATCCTGCAGACCATGTGGGTGTGGAATGACTTCCTCCTGCCCTATCTGGTGCTGGATCGCACCAAGTATATGACCATCCCCATTCACGTTCAGTACCTGAAGGGAAGCTATGGCACCGTTGACCTGGGTGCTACCATGGCTGTGATTATGCTGAGCATCATTCCCATTATTGTACTGTACCTGTTCTGCCAGAAGCACATCATCAAGGGTGTTGCCGCCGGTGCGGTGAAGGGATAATACGTTCCTATCCATACCGGGGGCATTACCCCCGGTATGGTCGTTTTCGGAGAAAAGGAGAGAGCGGATATGACTATTAAGGATATCGCAGCGCAGACCGGCTATTCTGTCGGAACCGTCTCCCGGGTGCTGAATAATCAGCCAAATGTCAGTGAAAAAGCAAGAAAAGCCATTCTGGAAGCCGCAGAAGCCAGCGGCTTTCAGCTCAATACCAATGCACAGCAGCTTAAACAGGTTCGTTCCCAAAATATTCTGGTTCTGGTGAAAGGCTCGTCCAACCAGTTGTTCGGAAGTTTGGTGGAGGAACTGCAGACCCGTGTGGCAGCAACCCCCTACCACCTTGTGGTGGACTATATGGATGAATACAGCAACGAGGTACTCCGTGCTGTACAGCTTAGCCGGGAAAAGAAACCCTTGGGCATTCTATTCCTTGGAGGAAACCGAAAGAGTTTTCTGGCGGATTTTGATCGGATTGATGTACCCTGCGTGCTGGTAACCAACGACGGTTCCGGTATGCCCTTTGGGAATTTGTCCAGCGTGTTCTGTGACGATGAACAAGCTGTGCGGGAAGTTATCGAGCAGTTGATCTCCTGGGGACATCAGCGAATTGCCATCATCGGCGGTGACCGGGACAATTCCGATACCACACGGTGCCGGTACGATGGCTGTATTGCCGCTCTGGAAGCCAACGGCTTGGAGTTCGACCCCCTTCGGGATTATGCGAACGTTCGGTTCTCTTACGCAGGCGGTTATAAAGGCGCGGAGGCACTTCTGGCACAGAAGCAGGAATATACCGCGATTTTCTGTATGGCAGACGTGATGGCAATGGGCGCAATCCGGGCTTTGACCGACCACGGTTTGCGTGTTCCGGAGGACATATCCGTAGTCGGCTTTGACGGCTTGCCTATAGGCGAATTTATCATCCCCCGGTTGTCTACTGTCAGTCAGGATGTGCAGGCATTGGCACAGCGGAGTCTGGAAATGCTCCGCAAGGGCTTTGAAACCCACTCGGATCCCATCCACGAGATCGTACCTGCCCAGCTTCAATGGAAAGAAAGCGTAAAAGCAATTTGATACAAAACGACCGCCATGCCGGAAGGCATGGCGGTCACCGTATTTATCAATCCAAATTGTGTCCGACGTCACGGTAGGCACTTTCCAGAGGACTTTCCTGATCGGCTTCGCTCTGGTAGCGACCGACGACCTTGGCTGCCAAATCCACCGGAAGCAGGGTACCGGCACCGGCGACACAACCGCCGGGACAAGCCATGCCCTCCAGAAGATAACCGTTGTACTTACCAACCTTGGCAAGGGTCATCAGCTTGCGGCATTCCCGCAGACCTTCTGCCCGGGCGGTTTTTACCTCAACCTCGGGATTGGTCTGGTGGATCAGATCTGTCACTGCCTGAGCCACGCCACCGGAAACCGCAAAGCCACGACCTGCGGCAGTTCCTTCGTTGACGATTTCGCTGGGCTCGATGGTGGCGAAGTCCACCTCCTTAGCCTCAAACATACCCTGCAATTCCTCGAAGGTCAGCACGAAGTCCACGTCGGAGCGGATATCCGCCCGAATGGCTTCCAGCTTCTTGGCGGCGCAGGGGCCAACGAAAACAACTTTGCAGCCGGGGTGTTCCTTTTTCATCAGTCGGGCGGTGAAAACCATGGGGGTCAGGGTCATGGAGATGTTGCCGGACTGAGCAGGGAACAGCTTATGCACCATGGAGTGCCATGCAGGGCAGCAGGAGGTAGCCATAAAGGGCTGCTCAGCAGGGACTTTCTCAAGGAAGTCCCTGGCTTCCTCAATGGTACACATATCCGCACCTACGGCGACCTCAACCACCCGGTCAAAGCCCAGAACCTTCATGGCGGAAACGAACTTCTCAGGGGTGGAGTGCTTGCCAAACTGACCGATAAAGGCAGGAGCGACAATGGCAATCACCTGATCTCCCTTCAGAATGGACTGAATGACCTGATAAATCTGACCCTTGTCCGCGATGGCACCGAAGGGGCAGCTTACCAGACACTGTCCGCAGGACACGCACTTATCCTGATTGATGACGGCTCTGCCGTGCTCGTCCGAGCCAATGGCATCCATGCCGCAGGCAGCCTGACAGGGACGCTGCATATGGATAATGGCATTGTAGGGGCAGGCGGTGGCGCACTTGCCGCACTTGATGCACTTCTCCTGATCGATCATACTCTTGCCATTGACAAAGGAAATCGCGCCCTTGGGGCATACCTTCTGGCAGGAGGCAGCCAGACAGTTCTGGCAGTTCTCCGTGCCCCGGTACTGATTGGTGGGGCAGGCATGGCAGGCATAGGGGATGATGTTAATCAGCGGCGGCTCATAATACTGCTCAGCGATTGCGGCATGGTCCATACCCTCAGTCATCAGGTGACGGGTCTGGATGGGACGCAGGTTCAAGCCCATGGCAAGACGTACCCGTTCGCTGGCGATGGCACGCTCCAGAAACACGCTTTCCCGATGCAGGGGCTGGTCGCCGGGGACAATGATGTAGGGCAAATCGTCGGCACATTCATAGCCGTTGCCGGAGTATGCCATACGGGCAACTTCGGTAAAGACTTTCTTTCGGATATCGGTAATCAGGGAAGGAATACCTCTCATAGATAGATACCTCCGGAGTTTATTTTTTATATCGTATCATAAAACACCATGATAATCCAGCCGTTTTTGAAAAAATTCATGGTAAAATGGAGAAATAATAACATTTCAGGATATTTGTCGGGTTAACGGCTGTGGAAAAATGTCTCGATTTCGGCTCTGGCGGCAGGAAGTGTGCCTTGGAAGCAGCCGGGTTTTCCGCCGCCTTTGGCACCGAAGGTTTCCTTCAGAGGAAGACTCAGGGCGCTGACAGCTCCGTTCTTGTTTACAAGACAAACGGCGTAACTTCCGTCTTCGCCGCTGCAAACAAAGGCAGTGCCGCCGCATACCGAAGCAATGCGGTCTGCCAGTTCCCGAACCTGCACCGGAGTAAGCCCCTCCTGAAAATGGAGGACATCTCCCTTTCCGGCATAGCCTGCGGCAATGGTATCGAAAATCTGACGCTGCAGCTCATTGATGCGGTATTCCGCAGCCGCCAGACGGCGGTTCATTTCCCGGGCAGCTTCCCCGGTTTCGGGCATTTTGGCGGAAAAAGCCTGAGATACCTGACGGTTCTGGTCGTACATGGTATTGAGAATTGCCAAGGCTCTGCCGCCGCAAGCCATTTCAATGCGGACTCCCTGATGGAATTTTACGCAGGACAGCAGTTTGATAACACCCACCTCTCCGGTGGCAGCCACCTGAACACCGCAGCAGGCACACTTGTCAACGCCGGGGATTTCTACGATTCGCACGGGCCAGGGCAGCGCCTTTTTCGTTCGGTAGCCCACGGTGGGAAGCTCCTCAGGGGAAGGATACCAGCACCGAAGGGGAAGGTTTTGCCATACCACTTTGTTGGCTTCCGCTTCGATCCATGCCAGCTCCTGAGCCGGAATCGGGCCGTCGAAGTCCACGGTCATAACGTCCTTGCCCACGTGGAAGCCTACATTATCATAGCCCCAGCGGCTGTGGACAATGCCGGAAACAATATGCTCTCCGGTATGCTGCTGCATCTGGTCAAACCGCCGCTCCCAATTGATGACACCCTCCACAGTCTGACCAACCTCCAGCGGACCGGTACACATATGGATGATGATGCCTTCATCGCCTTCCTGCACGTCAAATACACTGACATCCCCCAGCTTGCCCCAATCGCAGGCTTGTCCGCCCCCTTCGGGGTAGAATGCGGTGGCATCCAGAGTGATGAGATACCCCCCGGGGGAGCAAACGCAGCTTAACACCCGGGCATGAAAAGTGGTGAGATGGCAGTCTTCATAATATAGCTTCCGTGTTTCCATAAGCGAACTCCTTCGTTTCAATGCCAACATTATATCATAGGTTTTCATGGTTTGCACGGAGAATCTTAAACAATCCGTAAACATTAAAATTTTGCGGTTGAATTTTTGCGGGCATTTAATATAATAGAGCGTAGAAAACATTGCTAAGGTGATATCCTATGAAAAAAAGTGGCAACTGGCTGCGTAACCTCTGGGAAAAATTCCACGCATGGATCCGGCGGTTTATGGACGGCCGTTACGGCATGGACAAGCTGAACTTCACCATTTTGTGGATCAGCGTGGCACTGGCGGTGATTGCGATTTTCCTGCCCCGTCTGGTGTCTTTGATTTTTACGGTGCTGGCATATATCCTGATGGGCTGGGCGATTTTCCGCGCCCTGTCCACAAATACCTATCGCCGCTACCGGGAAAACCGTCGGTATCTGATGCTCATTGACCGCTTCAAAGACCGGGAGCACAAATACTTCGACTGCCCCAAATGCCGCCAACCCGTCAGAGTCCCCAGAGGCAAAGGTAAAATCGCCATCACCTGCCCGAAATGTAAGGAGCGGTTTGTCCGGAAAACCTGATTGACAATCGGGAAGGAAAGAATTACAATTACTTCGTTAATAGACCGATAGCAGGGAGAAATATTTATGAAGTGGAGCGAAATGACAACCGGGAAACGCGTACTGTTTGTAATCGGATTGGTCTGCGGAATTGTCTATCTGGTGCTGACGGCACTTAGCATTTTCGATATCAACCCTGTTCCGGGGGCTGTAACCGCGGCTCTGTTTGCCTGCTTCTGGCTGACCAATGGCATCCTTCAGAAGAATAAGAAAATCGCCGTTTGCCACTATATACTTGCCGGTCTGTGGCTTGTAATCGCAATCCTCGACATTTTCTGATAACAAAATACGCATACGCGGGCGTGGTGGAATTGGCAGACACGTTGGATTTAGGTGCTGTCACCACATTGAAGGTTTTTGCACAGTTGAAAATTGAAAGTGGAAAGTTGAAAGTTATGGATAGTATCTTAGAACAGAAAAGTTTCCGGTTTGCAATA
>JAFULI010000103.1 GCA_017473455.1 Oscillospiraceae bacterium | reverse complement strand
GGCGATAACGACACATTTTCCTGAAAATCAGAAAAATTCTAACATTTTTCTGATTGCCCTCTCAGTCACGCCTTACGGCGTGCCAGCTCTCCCAAAGGGAGAGCCAAGTCGCCTGTGTTGTAAGTTAAACACCAATTTATCCTTGGCGATGTGGAAAAAGCACGCTGCCGGTAGGGCAGCGTGCTTTTGGTTATGCTTTTGTTTTGGCTCTTTTCAGGAAGCGGAGTTCCTTGCGTTCGCCCTTGGTGTGGGTGAAACGCTCCAGCACCGGGATCAGGATGACGCAAATCAGCGCAGCGGTGAAGCCGCCGTTGTACAGACAGTAGCCACCGTGGAGATTGGGGACGCTGGTCACCAGAATGTAGTGCATGACAGCGGCAAGGAAGCCATACCACCAGCCGTACTTGTCGGCAATGGGGCTAAGGCCGTTGGCATAGCACAGACCCACCACAATTGCCTGGGCATTGATGGCACCGGTGAAAGTGCCGCCGGTGAGCTTGGCAATCCAGCCAAAGCCGAAGGAGGCAGCAACATAGCCCAGCATAATGGGCCAGACGTTGCCAGGGTGAGAACCGGAATTGCAGCAAGCCAGCATACACAAAATGACACCGAAGGTCACACCGTTAAAGGTTGCGCCCACCAGATTATAGTAAGCCAGAATGAACAGACCGTACACACCCACGTTCATCAGGAAGGTGGCATTGCCGTAGGTGGAGGAGAAATTGGTCACCAGCTCCGGATCCTTCAGCAAATTCCAGTAATCCTTGGGCTTGCAGCCCAGCACGAAGGCAAATACGACGCAAAGTCCGAATACTACACCGCAGAAAATATTCACCGTCATCCGGGATGCCACCTGCAGAGTTTCCGCAGAGGGAGCGGCAGGCAGGGCAACGCCCTGAGTCTTATACAGCACAGCCTGCAGGAAGAATGCCATCATGCCGATGGGCAGAGCGGCGGAGTACAGGTCGAAGCCCTTGTGAACCTTGGGAGAGTGGACAAGTCCGGCAGGCAGGAAGAAGCCGATGGCAAGACCCACCACGATACTCAGCAGCACTCCCACCGGAGTAAAGCCGGCTTCCGTTCCGGGGTAACGGAGCATCAGCTCACTGATCAGCGGCGCAATGCCGGTGGAAAACAGCATGGCATTGATGTTGGCGCTGAGCTTTTCCTTCTTAACCACGGTGTACAGCACCACACCCAGCATGGTGGGCCAGATGTTCAGCACGTTAATACCCCAGGAGCAGAAGCCTGCGGTGAGCAGGAATGCCAGCGTGGAAACGTTGGTTGCCTTCACACCGGGCAGACAGTACAGTCCCAGACAGATAGCACACACCAGCGCCATGTTCAGGAAGGTACCGGCATAGCCGCCCAAGGCAAAGTAGTTGGTGGATACCTTGCAGGTGGAGGTGATAATCCGCCACAGACCGGGGAACATATCCCCGCGGTCGGGCATACACACCGCTGCCACCAGCATGGATACCGTGATGAAGGCAAAGAACAGCTTCAAAAAGCTGCTTTCGGACAAAGAACGCAATTTTTTCATAATGCACCTCAGGATTTATTTTTAGACAAAAATGGGCAATTCGGCAAGGAAACCGAATTGCCCAGACGGTACGGCATTACACTCCCACACTCCACAGCGGTTTCATCCGCTTTTCTCCGTCAGTCATGGGGGAGGATGGAACTATTCTATTAAAGAATAATGATTTTGTCAAGTGGTGAACCCCGGAAAGCCGGTTTTTTGGGTCAATCTTCCGGGGAAAAGCAGATTTCTTCCTGCAGTCTTCCCTGCTCATCGTAGTGATACAGCCAGGTTTTTCCGTTTTCTCCGGTGCTGTTTTTCTGAGTCAGGCGGCCCTGAGAATCGTAGGTGAAGGTGGTTACGGTTTCTCCGTTGGTTTCCTCTGCCAGCCTGCCCTGGGCGTCATAGCGCCGGTTGATGGTTTCTTCTACCTCGCCATCCCGGAGCTTGATTTGGCTGACCCATTTTCCGTCCTGATACGCATAGCGATAGGTGTAGTGGGTGACCTCCTGAGAGTACAGGCTTTCCGTGTGGACGATTTCCATTACGTCACCGTACTGGTTGTAGGTGTAAGCCTCCCGGAATTCCTCAGAGCCGTCACCGTAGAATACCATCAGGGTCAGCCGTCCGTCTTTGTCGTACTGACTTTCGGCGTGTCCGTAGGTAGCGCCGATGAAGTAAGAGGTGTAAGTTCCGGTGGCATCGTCATACTCGAAGGTTTCGGAGTCGGATACCGGGCCGTACTCGTGATATTCCCACACTTTTCTTCCCTGCACATCGTAGCCTGCACCGTAATATTCACCGGTCTGGGCATCGTAGATTGCCAGCAGGTTGCCGCTGTCATCGTAGACATAGAACTGATGATAGTCAAGCTGGGAATAGGTGGGCCTGGTGTCCTCTTTTACAAGGTCGCCGCCGGCATTGTAGCTGTAGGCGAAGCTGCTTTTCTCCTCGCCGTCCTCCGGCATACCGTCCCACAGGTCGCCGCCCTGCAGGGAAATCTTCCGCAGAACGCCGAATTCTCCCAGCAGCTCGGAATCGTAGCCGCTCAGTTCGCCGTGGGCATCATAGTAGAAGGTATTGCGCCACACGGGTTTTCCCTGTTGGTAGTCCACCTTCATGACCAGTCTGCCGGCGCTGTCCTGAGTAGCGGCAGTTTGGGGAACGCCGTTTTTGGTGTACACCTCGGTGACAAGGTCACCATCGTAGGTGTAGCGGTAGCGCTCCTTCTCCTTGCCGTCCCGATAGCAAATCTTGTCCAGCTTGTTGCCGCCTTCGTCGTAGGTGGTCACATCCCTGCCGGAAAGCTCGCCCTTTTCATAGTACACACATTCGGTTTCGTTGCCGTTTTCATCAAAGGTGAAGAGCTTTTTCCATGCCTCCACACCCCGGTCGTAATAGCGATATTCGTGGAGGTTCCACTTCTCGTCATAGACTTCAATCTGATACAGCACATCCTCGTGGGTGTAGGTATCCTTGCGGAAGTACATACCGTCACGCTGATAAACCTCTGTGGTCAGGGCACAGTTATCGTAGCCCAGACCGTCGATGGTTTCTCCTTCGGCATCGTAGGTATCGTAGCCGCAAAGCACGCCCTCCCCGTCATAATCAAATTCCCGGCGAAACAGCAGCGCACCCTCCCGGTAAGCCTTCCGGGTCAGAAGCTGAGCATCGTTGTTGAAGGTTTCGACGCAGAATAGCACACCGGCATCGGTGTAGGAATAGACGCTGCGGCTTTCCTGAACGCCAAGCTGATAATGCAGTGACTCCATTGCCACACCGTTTTCGTAGCGGGTCTTTTTGACCAGCTCGCCGTTTTCGTCATATTCCTCCTGCCAGTCGTCGGGGGAAGACGTGGGTTGGGTGGTTTCGGGAACTTCATCCGAAGGGGCACTCTGGGTGGTTTCGGGGGGAGAGGAGCTTTCCGGAGCAATCGTGGTGGAAGGCCCGGTGGATGCCGCAGGCTTTTCTTTTGCGCAGGCGGCAAAGGAAAGCAGGATGCAGGCACATAGAAGCAGAACGAAAATACGTTTCATGGGAGAACCTCTTTTCTGTATGATGGATCAGATACCATCGAGAGTATCTTTGAGGATTTGCTCCAGTTGGGCAGCTTCCTCCGGGGAAACGGTTACGGTGTCATAGGTAATCAGGACACTTCCGGGGCTGTAATCCCCGTAAGTCAGGACGATTTCGTACAGCATTCCCTTTTCATCGTAGAGGTAACGGTGATGGGCGATTTCATCGGTGTTGGTGTCGCTGTAGAGAATGTACTCGCTGAGTTTCCCCTGCTCATTGTAAAGGTAAATGGTCTGGGGGAAGTCACCGAGGTAGACATGGGTCAACCGTCCGGCTTTGTCATACTCAAAGGTCTCAACGTAATCCCCTTCGGCAGTGTGGTTGATCCTCTGCTGCAGCATACCCTTGCTGTCGTAGTGGTAAGTGTATTGATAGCCTTCCTCACCATCGGAGGTGAAACGCTCTTCCAGCAGGTTGTTCTTTTCGTCAAAGCGGAAGGTATAAACGCTGACGGAGTCGTCACTTTCTACCCGTTCTTCGATGCAGTTGCCCCGGTCATCGTAGCGCAGGGTGTAGCGGTAGGTGGGGAGCTGGTCGGATTGGGTGAGCTTTTCCGTAAGCTGCCCCTTGGCATTGTAGGTGTAGAGGATGCGCTCCTCCAGTTCGCCGCTCCAGTAGGTGGCTTCCTCTGCCAGATTGCCTGCGCTGTCGTAGGCATAGGTGGTGCGGAAGGTTTCCTCTTCTGCGGTGTGATAGCATACCTGAGTCAGTCTGCCCTGATCATCGTAAGTAAATTCCCGACGGCAATTCTCGTCGGTGTAGCAGTCCACCCAATCGGCATACAGGGGGAGATCATAGCTGCGGTTATACACTGTTTCCACCCAGTCATCCCCGTCAAAAATCCCCCGAATGAGTTTTCCGCCGTCGTACTCATAGTAGTAGGAGAAGGGGCTGTTGTCCAGCGCAGGGAAATGCACACCGGTGACCCGTTGGGCGGTGACAGTATCCGTTTTGGCTTCCTCGTAGGTATACTCGTACACCGTCAGTTCCCGGGTAACAGTACCGTTCTGATAGTAAATCTTCTGGACAAGCTGACCTTTGGTGTTGAAATACTCCTCCATCAAAGGGACATCATTCTGGTAATAGCTGCGGCACAGTACCACACCCATGGAGTCCATGGCAGTGATGTTGCTCAGCTCCCCGGTGCTTCCACCGGCATCCCGCCATGCCTGTACATGGTGATCCCAGTAGGTGTACAGCTCGGAGCCGGTTTCCTTGCCGTCGGTGTAGCTGACCTGCTCCAAAACCTGACCGTTGCTGTTGTAATACCAGACGGTGTTCAGTTGACCGTTCAGAAGATATTCCTTCCGGGTCAGGCTTTCGTTTTCGTAGGTGCAGCGGTATTCCTCGCTGCGGATGACGGCATCGTCAACGGTGGTGACCTGAGTGAGCAGGTTGCCTTGAGCGTCATAGGTATAACGGGTGATTTCTTCACCCTGAATGCTCTCGGTGAGCCGGTTTTCTTCATCGTAGGAATATTCCGTGCGGCAGGTTTCTTCGCCGGCAGCATCGGTGGAGATCAGGAGAATACAGTTTCCTTGGCTGTCATACTCCCGGCAATGGGTGGTGTGAACCGTTCCTTCCTGATAAAGGGCTTCTTTGATGAGCTGCCCGTTATCATCGTAATGGCACTGACGAACCATAGTGCCGTTTTCAAAATAGGTTTCTGTCAGGAGCTTTCCTTCCCGATAGACCACGGAAACCCGATTGTGGGTGGTCTTGACGTTGCTTTCCACCTTGGCAAGGGGGAATTCCATCCGCACCCGGATTTCCTCGCCCTTTTCGTTGTAAAAATATTGGGAACGGCAGGACTCGATGCCGTTTTCGTAGTTGATATCCTGGGTAAGCTGACCTTTATCGTTGTAGATGAAGATGCTGCGGTAGCTTTCCGCACCGTCCCAGTAGAAAATCAGTTCTACAAGGTCGCCGTTTTTATTAAAGATTTCCCGACAGTCCTCATGCTCCTGAGGGTGGGTGTCCTTGGTATAGCCACCGTCGGGATGATAGGTCTCACGCCATTGCTCCTTGCCTTTGGTATAGTAGGCTTTTTCCGTGAGTTTGCCGCTGCCGTCGAAGGCATAGGTGGTACGGGTCTGCTCTACTCCTTTTTCACTGTAGGCTTCCAGCAGCACCCGATTATTTTCATCGTAGCCATAGGTCCAGCGACGGGCTTCTTTGCCGTTTACCTCCTCGGTTTTGTCCAGCAGGTTGCCACGGTCGTCGTAAGTATAAACCGTACGGGTGTTGCCGGAGATGCTCTCCAGCAGTCTTCCGTCCTCATCGTAGATTTCCTGAGGGTCATCGGCAGGGGCGGTGGTCTCCGGCTGAGTGGTGGGAGGCAGGGTTTCGGAGGGCTGGGTGCCCTGAGTGGTCACCGTGGTATCCGGCTGATGGTTCTCAGAACTGCCTACGGGCGGCTGCTCCTTGCCGCAGGCAGACAAAGCCAGCACCGCAAAGCATACCAAAACAGCAGCAATATATTTTTTCATGGGAATCCCCCCTGTTCGCTTAGATACCTACATTATACCCCAATACCCGGAAAATGCAACTACAGAGCAGTTACAATCTTCCTACAATACAGTTACAATTTCCAACAAATCGATTACATATGAAACCCTCCGCTTCCGGAAGGAAGAGGAGGGTTTTGTGTCAGTGGCTGCTGAAGACGATCAGCTTGTCGTCCATTTCCAGTTTTACGGGAATGTCCTGCTGGTCGCCGCCGAAGAGCAATATGGTACCATCGCGCTTGACATAGCCCAGTGCAAAGGCAGGATCCCGCTCTTCCGGGGGAAGTTCCTCACGGGTGGTTTCCGCCAGCAATGCCCGGATGAGCTGACCGGCGGTGCATTCTTCGGGGGCTTCACGGAAGAAGCGGCTGACCTTCTTAATGTAGATTTCCTTGCTGGAATAGGCTGCTCCCAGGTCCATATCATCGTAGCTCAGAATGTCGGTGTAGAAGTCGAACAGAGCATCTACCTCACCGATCTGGGCGACCATCTTACTGATGTAGCGGTTGCTGATGACCACGTTGTTGACGCTGTAGCTGCCTACGATATCGTGGTGCTTGGGATCGATGATTTCCACAATGACGTCAATGCTGCCGGGGTCGAAGGCAGGGTCTTTCTTCTTGCGGTTGATGATTTCCTGAACGTAAATCAGATGTGCCAGAGCGTTGGCATCGATGTCCTCATTGAGCACAGAGTCATCGGAGAGAATCAGGATACTGGTGTCCTCCTCGCTCTGGGAGACTACCCGTTCAATGGTGGAGCAAATCAGGTCTTCGTCAAACACATCTGCCTCTACGGTTTCTGTGACGAAGGAATACTCCCGGTAGTGGTTCATCTTGTCCAGATTTTTCTTATCGTCGATCACCACGATGTTTACGATATCCTGCCCATCCCGGTTCCATTCGCTGCAGAAGGAGGCGAAGCCCTGCATGATATCCCGGCTCTTGCTGTTGTGTCCGAGAATGACTACGCTCTTGCGCTCCATCCAGTAGTTCCGATTGACGGCAACGGAGAAGCCGTTCATATCCACGGAGGCGGACTTTTTGGGGATATCCTCTGCGTCTTCCGCTACGTAGTAGCCGTGGTTTTTGCCCTTGCTGATCATAAAAGCCAGAGGGATGGCATGGCGGTGCTCCTGAAGGAAGCGTTTGGCGTAGGTGGTTACGTTCTCATAGGGCTGCTCCATGCTGTAGACCTCTACGCCCTTGTTGGAGAACAGCTCCTCATAAACCCGGTTCAGCTCCGGCATCAGGGAGAACTGGGACAGGATCTGACCCAAAATCTGATTGACCCGTACAGGAACGATGTCGCACTTGCCATCCACCTGCTTGGTGCGGATGATTTTGGCTGCCAGCTCCCAAGTGTACTCATCGGTGATTTCCACGATGATTTTCTGATTGTCGTTGGAGGATGCCTTGGAGGTGATTTCTGCCACCTGCATCAGGGTCTTGATGGTTTGGGAATTACCCTTGCCCATATTGTCCGCCCATTCCCGATGCTCAAATTTGCAGATGGTATTGTTGATGTCATTACCCAGAATGATAATGGAACGGGCGCGTTCCAGAGAAATATCCTGAAGCTGCTTGGAGGAGAACACATCGCCCTCACGCACCAGCACCGTCAGATTATTCCGGAAGTGATAGCGGAAATAAGCAATTTTCTGAACCAGCCAGTTGCGGTTTTGGTACGGCTCCATCCGCTTGCGGTTTTCCCGTTCCACGGTATCGGACAGCCGTTCTTCCAGCTCCCGCTTCACCTCGTCCTTTCGGGAGCTGACAAGCACCACGATGTGCTGCTTGTGTCCGCTGAAAAGAAAATCGTTGACAATTTCCGAGGCGCGGCTGTTCCAGTTCAGCAGCACCACATGGTTGGACAGATAAATCCGATGTTTGCCTTCGTTGGCATTCTCGATAAAATGGGAGATGTAGTTGGTGACGTAACCGATGACGGCGCCGGTGAAGGAAATCATACCTGTCAGTACCACGCACAGACAGAACAAAGTAATCAGCACACCGGCTTCTCCGATATCCGCCACCACAAACTGAATACAGCCTGCATCCAAAATCATGGTCAGGGTGCAGAATGCCGCCTCAATGAAACCCATATGCTCCGTGCCATCCAAAGACAGTGCGCTGATGATGGCTGCTGCCACAAAGAAGAACACAATGTTGAACAGCAGAATCATGCCAAGAACCACATTCCCGGGGTTCTTCGCCCGCTGTACACTAAACCATTGCTTCAGCTTCCGTTTCATAATTCTCCTCCCGAATTGCAGTATATTACAAATTGTACCACATTATCCGATAAAAGACAATTATACACCTTGCCAAAAAATACAATCCCGTTTTCGAACACAACTCCCAAAGAATGTGGGAAATTGTTTGTTGATGCCGCATCGCCTTTTCGCTGAAACACCCCCTGCCGGATGCGGCAGGGGGTGCGGCGGTTTATTGATATTCCTTCATCAGTGCCTCAAATACCGGGAGACTCTTGATAATCATTTCGTAGCTGACGCAGTAGCAGACACGGAAGTAGCCGGGGCAGCCGAAGCCGTCACCGGGGACGACCAGCAGGTCATATTTTTTGGCACGTTGGGAGAATTCGTTGGCATCGCCGCCGGGGGCTTTGACAAAGAGGTAGAAAGCGCCGTCGGGCTTTGCCGCCTCGTAGCCCATGGCGGTCAGACCGTCATACAAAGCGCGGCGGTTGCGGTCATAGCTTTCCAGATCGGGACGAAGATTTGCGCACCGGGCAATGACCTTCTGCCACAGACTGGGGGCGCAGACATGACCGGCGGCACGGGAAGCACCTGCCACCGCGGCATACAGAGCGGCATGGTCAGCCGCTGCCTTGGGGACGTAGACATAGCCGATCCGCTCACCGGGGAGGCTCAGGGACTTGGAGTAGGAGTAGCATACCACAGTATCCGGATAAATGGTGGGAATGAAAGGCACTTCCACATCTCCGTAAACCAACTCCCGATAAGGCTCGTCGGCAACGATGTAGATGGGATGCCCGAACGCCTGCGCCTTCTTTGTCAGCAGCGCTGCCAGCTCCTGCAGAGTCTGACGGGTGTAGACAGTGCCGGCTGGGTTGTTGGGGGAATTGAGGATGATGGCAACGGTATTCTCCGTGAGCATTGCCTCTACCGCATCCAGCTTGATCTGGAAACCGGGGACATCCGGAGGCACAACCTTGAAGGTGGCGCCGGCACCCTCTACAAAGGGCTTATACTCCGGGAAATAGGGGGCAACTGCCAGAATTTCCGCACCGGGGACTGCCAGCGCCCGGAATACTGCCACCAGCTCCGGGGCGGCACCGCAGCCGATGAACAAATCCTCTGCCCCGACACCGGCATCGTACCGGCGGTTCAGGTCATCGGCAATTGCCTGACGGGTGGCAAGGTCGCCCACTGCGGAGGTGTAGCCATGTACCACAAGGGAGGGGGTATCCTGCAGGATGTCCCGAATGGCATCGTCCACAGCCTTGGGGGCAGGGATAGAGGGGTTTCCCAGGCTGTAGTCATAGACATTTTCGTTGCCCACAATCGCCGCACGGGCGCGTCCGTATTCAAACAGATCCCGGATGCAGGAGCGGTTGGAGCCTAAGCCGTATGCGATTTCGTTGATCATAATATTTCCTCCTTATAACTGGTACAACGGTACCGGGGAATCGTAGGGTTGGGGCTTGTAGGTCACGGAGCCAATGGGCTTGCTTCCAAGACCGTACTGGGGCAGGTAACCGAACAGGTTTACATAATGTATCAAATCGTCCTTTTCTGCCGACATCCGTTCCATTACCGCCACAGTGGCAAGGACATCATCAATGGCACGGTGGGAATTGACCACTTTGCCGGAAAGCCCGTAGGACTCAATGGCGCTGCAGAGCTTGTGGGGGAAGGGGCGGCGGTCCCGATAGACCGTCAAAAGATCCAGCTTATCCTTGCCCTTGAGTATGGTGGGGTCACCGTGGTTCAGGAGCAGATAATATAGGAAACTCAAATCGAAATGGGCATTGTAAGCCACCAGAAGGGTATTTTCTGTGAGCATTTCCCCGATATCCCGACAAATCCGCTCTTTGGGCAGACCCCGTTCCCGGATGTCCATCTCGGTGATGCCGGTGAGTTTTTGGATTTTTTCCGGGATATGACCACCGGGGCTGAGGGTCACCAGCTCGTCATATTCCTGAAGGACGGTGGGAACGCCGTTTACCATTTCCACCGTCACAGCGGAAAATTCGATGATTTCATCCCGACGAAAGCTCAGACCGGTGGTTTCGGTGTCCATAAGTAAAATCCGGTCATAGCGGCTCAGTAACTGTTCCATTACCGTCACTCCCCTCTCGCCAGAGCCAAGGCTCTGCGGAATTTGCTTTTCTTCTGGGGCTGCAAGCCAAACTGCCGCTGCAGCAGCATTCCCAGACTGATGGCATCCTCAGGAGCGCCGGATTTCAGCTCCACCTCGATTTCGCAAAGGGGAACTTCCCGACCGCCGCCAATCAGAACGCCACGGTCAAGGGCAATCTCCAGAACGGCACCGTTCCAGTTAAAATCCGCTGCCTGACGGGTAAAACGGGCAGCACAGACCTCCTGCAGTCCTTCTGCCGCCCAGACAGCCAGCGCTTCCGGTGCGCCCAGCGCAATCAGCTTTGGCAGCGCCGAAAGAATATCATCGCAGCCGCACTCCCACTCGCCTCTGCCGTATCCTTCCACCGGAGTTTTGACGGTACAGACGGACACATCGTTTTCCATCCGCCGCCGCAGGGTAATGTGCCGGTCGGAAAAGGCGGCAGAAGGGGTATCATAATAGGTGGTCTCCATCCGGATTTCCCGGCAGGACAGTTCATATGCCGCCAGAAGCGCGTCCTGCTGCTCCGGGGTGGCGGAATACTTCATCTCAAATTCAATGCCCATAGTAACCTCCTGTCTTTTTTTCCTCTATTATACACCCAATATCGCCACGATGCAAGAAACTTTCGCTTCCATCCAAATCCGACAGAAAAATTCCCCGGGATATGATAGGATTTCAATGTAAATATGAAGAAAGGCGTGGTACTTATGTTGATGTCCATCGGGGGCTATGTCCGTACGGGACAGCGGTTTGTCCGTAAGGTTACCTCCGACCCCCGATTACGCAGCGCAGGGGTGGGCTGCGGTTATTTTCTTGCCGGATTTTTGTTCAGTGCTGCCAGTCTGGGGCATATGCCCATGCCGCTGCCGCTGGCTTTGCTGTGCGCGGGGGTGTCGGGATGGCCCTCTGTGCTGACAGCGCTGGGCGGCGCTTTGGGTTACCGGGTGTTTTGGGGCGGGGCGGCGATGCAGGGTGTGGCATGGTGCGCAGTTGGATTACTGCTGGCGCTGGCACTGGGAGGACGAAAACTCAGCCGCCATATGCCGTTGCTGATGCCCATTCTTGCCGGATTTACGGTGGCGGTTGTGGGACTGGGCTTCCGCCTTTGGCTGGGGGATACCACCCCGACAGCTATGTATCTTTTGCGGATCGGGCTTGCTGTGGGTGCCACCCGGGTGTTTGTTCTGGTTCTGGAGCGCCGTGACCCGGTGGTGGACTGGCTTGCCTGCGGTCTGGCGGTGCTGGCGCTGGCGCAGGTTGCCCCCATTCCGGCACTGGGACTGGGGTTTCTGGCGGCAGGGATGCTGGGAGCAAAAGCACCGTTTCCGGCTGCGGCGCTGGCAGGTCTGGCATTGGATCTGGCGCAGGTCACCCCCGTGCCAATGACAGCGGTGATGAGCCTTGCCTTTTTGCTGCGGCTTGCCCCGGGGCTTCCCAAATGGGTCAGCATTACGGGGCCGGCAGCCATGTATCTGGTTGTTGCCCCTTTGTGCGGTGTGAGGGACTGGACTGCGGTGCTTCCTCTGGCATTGGGAAGTGGTCTGGGCCTGCTTCTGCCGCCCCAGACACCCATTGCCCACCGTCGGGGAGAAACGGGAATGGCGCAGGTGCGGCTGGAACTGGCAGCGGAAGCCATGGCACAGACTCAGCAGCTATTGCTGGAGGTGACGGATTTCCCCATTGACGAAGGGGCGCTGGTGTCCAAAGCTGCCCAGCGGGCCTGCGGAACCTGCCCCTGCCGGAAAAGTTGCCATGAGCAGACCGCAGCCACCCGAATGCCTACGGCACTGCTCCACCGTCCCTTGGTTACCGCTGAGGATTTGCCGGTGGACTGCCGGAAACGGGGCAGACTCCTGCTGGAGCTGCGGCGTTCTCAGGATCAGTTCCGAACCCTGAGAGCAGACCGGGATAAGCAGCGGGAATACCGGGGCGCTATGGTGCAGCAGTATCAATTTTTATGCCAGTACCTTCGGGAGCTTGCCGACCGTCTGCCCCGTCGGGGGGAGGAACGGCACCAGCATTACCGTCCGGTGGTGCAGGTCTGCTCTGCCGGTGTGGCAGGGGCAAACGGTGACCGCTGTTTGTGGTTTGCCGGTACGGAACTGAAATACTACGTCCTGCTGTGCGACGGCATGGGTACCGGCACCGGTGCGGAGGCAGAGGGGAAAGCTGCCGCCTCCATGCTCAAACGGCTGCTGTGTGCCGGATATCCGGCAGAGTATGCCCTGAGAAGCCTGAACAGTCTGTGTATTTTGCGTCAGCGCAGCGGTGCGGTGACGGTGGATCTGGCGGAAATCGATTTGGAAAAAGGAAAGGTTTCTCTGTATAAGTGGGGAGCTGCCGTTTCGTATTTGCTGAGCAGCGCCGGAGCGGAAAAAATCGGGACAGCCGGAGCACCGCCGGGACTTGCCATGCAAGGTACCCGGGAGACGGTGGACAAGCTGTCCCTGCGTCGGGGGGAGACGCTGGTTCTTCTCAGCGACGGCGTAGACGGAGAGGCTGCCATGCGCCGTGCCTGGGAGCTGAAAGACCTGCCGCCGGGGGAGCTGGCAGCGAAAGTCCTGCAATACGGCAAAGGAAACGGCTCCGACGACGCTACCGCCGCCACGATTCGCCTGTATCCAACAGCCTTGTCTACATAATATCAGAACCAAACTGAAAAAACTGTCGAAACACAAGATGTTGGATAAAATAATCGCAAAAAACAACAATATTTAGAGAAAAAACAAGTGGTGTCCCCGAAGTGTTTTCGCGGACACCACTTTATTCATTCAATACCTGCCCATTTCGGTATCTGAGGTGCAGCCTTTTTTGGGGAGATGGCAAGGGTGATTTGCTCACTTTCTGTTTTGGTATATTGGCAGAAAAATACCAGCTCACGCAATTGTCCTTCGCTGTCCACCAAAAGCTCTACGGCATATCGGGCATCGTGACTGCTCCATGCCCGAACATCTCCGTAAAGCATCTGCTGATAGGCTTCCTGAGATAATTCCCGGGTCTGGTAGCGGAAAGAGCCGTCGTTGCTGGGGCTGGCGGTGAGCTTTTGGGCGCAGAAGATTTCCAGCAGGGTTTCGTTGTGGGGGATGGTGCCGAGAAGCTCAAAAATCTCCGCCGCCGTAAACTCCCCTTCCTGACGGGTCACTCCCTGACGGGTTTTCTCCACCAGAATGCCTCCGTGATACCAGCGTGCGGATTCCTCCGTGGGAGCGCCGCCGTTTTCGGTGGTGTAGCTTTGCAGCAGGGCAGTGTATTCTCCCGTTTCCCCAATGCCAGCCTGCCATGCTGCGTGGAGGGAAAC
The DNA here is from genome assembly GCA_017473455.1 of Oscillospiraceae bacterium. Lineage (GTDB taxonomy): Bacteria > Bacillota > Clostridia > Oscillospirales > Oscillospiraceae > Faecousia. The sequence continues at coordinate 1,012 of JAFULI010000103.1, read as the reverse complement.
CTCCCCTGCCTCTGTTTTGGAGGTCTGGGTGAAGGTTACATCAAAATAACGAAAAGCCCGGGTCTTTTCCGCCGCGGCGGAAAGCTGCTGTGCCGGGGTTAATTCGGTTTGGAACGTGGGCAATGTCGCCATGGTTGTTTCCGTCATTTCCGGTACCTCCGAGCAGGCAGCCAGCAGCAATGCCGCCCCGATTGCCAATCCTAAAATCCGAAATTTCATACTGCCGCCTCCTGTCGAATTTTGTACCGAGTATACCACGGACATCCCCGGAATGCAAGAGGAAGGCAAAGGAAACTCCATAAGAGAATCATACCGAAACAACAATTTATCGCACTGTTTTGGGAACGGAGTGCTGTTCGGGAGCGGTGGGTGTAAAAAATGGGAGTGTTGCAAAATAACTGCAACACTCCCGAAAGATTTTGTCGATATTTTTGCTTCGCAAAATCGATATATATGACTTGCGTCATATTCGATATGTTCGTTTCACGAACCCGATAGGATACAGATCCCTTCTCGTGCCGCAGCGTATATCGGGTGCTTCCGCACATATCGAATGCCAACGGCATATATCGAAGATCCCGTCAGGGATCTATATCGAAAGGGCTGTTGCAAAACTGCGTTTCGCAACAGCCCCATGATTATGTGTAATGATTAATTACAGCAGGGTGGAGAAGTGCTTGATGGTGCGGACCATCTGGGAGACGTAGGAGTTCTCGTTGTCGTACCAGGAAACGACCTGAACCTGAGTCTTGCCGTCGGGCAGAGCGCAGACCATGGTCTGGGTGGCATCGAACAGAGAACCGTAGGTCATGCCGATGATGTCGGAGGAAACGATCTCATCCTCGTTGTAGCCGTAGGACTCGGTAGCGGCAGCCTTCATGGCAGCGTTGATCTCGTCCTTGGTCACGCTCTTGGAGCAGACAGCGTTCAGGATGGTGGTGGAGCCGGTGGGGGTGGGGATTCTCTGAGCGGCGCCGATCAGCTTGCCGTTCAGCTCGGGGATGACCAGGCC
>JAFULI010000102.1 GCA_017473455.1 Oscillospiraceae bacterium | reverse complement strand
GCCGCAGGTGAAGGTCTTTACACCGGTATCCTCACAAGTAGGCTCTGTGGTAACCTTACCCTCGTCATAGCTGTGACCCAGAGCGGCAACCTCGTCAGCAACGTAGCTGTCGCCGCAGTCGCAGGTGTAAGTAGTGTAACCCTTTTCCGTGCAGGTAGGTGCAGTGACCACGGCATTGTAGCTGTGGCCCAGAGCGGCGATTTCCTCGGTATAGCTGTCGCCGCAAGTGCCGCAGGTGAAGGTCTTTACACCGGTATCCTCACAAGTAGGCTCAGTGGTAACCTTACCCTCGTCATAGCTGTGACCCAGAGCGGCAACCTCGTCAGCAACGTAGCTGTCGCCGCAAGCACAGGTATAGGTGGTATAACCGGGCTCGGTGCAGGTGGGCTCGGTCACAACAGCCTTGTAGCTGTGGCCCAAAGCCGCGATCTTCTCGGTATAAGTATGGCCGCAGGTGCAAGTGTAGGTCATGACACCGGTATCCTCGCAGGTAGGCTCGGTGGTAACCTTGCCGCTGTCGTATCTGTGGCCCAGAGCGGCTACTTCATCATCCACATAGCTGTCGCCACAGTCGCAGGTGTAAGTAGTGTAACCCTTTTCCGTGCAGGTAGGTGCGGTGACAACAGCATGGTAGCTGTGTCCGGGGGCGGTGATGGTTTCGCTGTAGGAGTAACCGCAAGCGCAGCTATAAACCCGGCTTCCGTTAACGGTGCAGCTTGCCTGATTTTCCTTCACGCTGTAGCTGTGAGCGGTGGCGGTATAGGTTGCGGTGTAGGTAGCGTCACCGGTCACCTCCGCCACGGTATTGTCCCAACCGGCGAAGGTGTAGTGGTAGGTACTGTCAAATGCCTTGGAGGGAGCAGCAGGGGGTGTTACGGTACTGCCTGCGGAGTAGACTCCGCTGGACAGAACAGAGCCGTCCTCGTTCTTGAAGGTGACGGTGTAGTCATTGGGTGTCCACTGGGCATAGAAGATTGCCACGTCACCGTCATGTCCGGTGGTTTTGGCAACCGCCACACCGTCACGGTAGACGGACTTGGTGTAGCCGGAAGGCTGGCTGCCCTCGGCATACCAGCCGCTGTCGGTGCCGTTGGTGTAGTACCACTGATCTTCAATGGTACGGTATGCGTGCCAGCCGGCGAAGGTATAGCCCTCCCGGGTGAAGGTGTTGGTGCTCAGGTTGGTATTCACGCCGTAGGTCACCTGGGTATCTGCCATGGTGCCGGTACCGCCGTTGGCATCGTAGCGGACGGTGTAGGTGCTGGGGGCATCCCACTGGGCATACATCATAACCACGTCATCCGGGACGGATGCGGTAGCGGAAACGCTGACACCGTCCTGATAGACGTACTTGGTATAGCCGGAAGGCTGACTGCCCTCGGCATACCAGCCGGCGGAGGAACCGTTGGTATAGTACCACAAATCCTGCTTGGAGCGGTAAGCTGTCCAGCCGGTGAACTTGTAGGTATAACGGGTGAAGGTATTCTTGGCGATTTTGGTGCTGATGCCGTGCTTGACAACGGTATCCTCCATGGAGCCGGTGCCGCCGTTGGCATTGTAGCGGAGGGTGAAAATCTGGTTCGTTGCAGGCTCGGTGAGCTTCACAAAGGTGTAGCTATCAATGGAGCTGACACCGTCGTGGTTGGTATCGGAGTTCGTGACACGGCGGTTGGTGCTGAAGTACAGCTTGCCGTCACCGGAGCTGATATCGCAGCTCTCGATTTCAAACAGAGCGGAATACGCGCCGCTGGTGACCCGGAAGACGATGGCTTCACTGGGCAGAATCGTACCCTTTGCATTGTCCAGATTAAACACCATGATGACGCTTCGGTTCAGCCAGTTATCGTCACCGGAGATGGGGACGTAGAGGTTGCCGTTGTGGTAGCCCATGCCCTGATTGACAAAGCTGGACAGATCCAGATACTCGCCCTTGATGTAAACCTTCGCCTTGCTGATGGAGCACAGCTTGGTCAGCGCAATCTCGCCGCTGGTGGCGGTGGTGCTGATGGTACCGGTGTACAGGTTCATACTCAGCTTGGTAATGAAGGTAATCACACCGTTGGATACGCTCTTGATGGCGATGGCGGAGGCTTCCATGGTAGAGCCGTTATAGGTCAGGGTATAGGTACCGTACTGGGACAGATTATTGCCGTCGCGCTTCAGGCGGATAATCTTGCTGTCATTGATAACGAACAGATGAGAATACCCGTCAATGCCCCAAACATCCATGTCGTTGGCATGACCCAGATTGGTAAAATAATAGCTGGAGTTATCCTTATTGTACAGCTTGACACTGCTGCCGCTGTCCTTATCCGTCATGTAAATAACAGCAGACGTGTTGTTGCTGTTGATTTTGACGGAGTACAGCTTCTGGGAGCCGACTGCCAGACCCTGCATACTGGGGCAGGAGCCGTAGTCCGGGATTTTGCTGACGTCGGTGTAGTCACCGTAAAAGTCGTTGGCGGCATTGACCTCGATGGGGATTGCCGGGAACAACCCCACAAGGAGCAGCACCAGAGCGAGCATTGCAATGACACGTTTCATTGACATTTTCATAAAATAACCCTCTCTAACGTATGGTTTTTTTGTTATTATACATTATATTAGTACCACAAAACCACGTTTCTTGCAATATGGCATTATGGATAATTTATTTGCCATTTCCTTACATCCCCTCTTTTTCAGGGGAAGTTCTCCTGTTGACTTTGCCTTTTCCCTGTGGTATAACCGAACCATAAGGAGGGATGGAAAATGCCATCTCAATTCTCAAGAATGGAAAATCTTCTGGGTAACGCCGCCATGGAGCGGCTGAAACAAGCCCGGGTGGCGGTGTTCGGCATCGGCGGTGTAGGCGGCTATACCGTGGAGGCGCTGGCACGAAGCGGTGTTGGCACCATTGACGTCATCGACAGCGACACTGTCAGTTTAACCAATCTCAACCGTCAGATTCTTGCCACCCATGCCACCATTGGCATGAAAAAGGTGGATGCGGCTAAGGAACGAATTCTCGCCATCAACCCTGAATGCGTGGTCAATACCCATGGGGTATTTTACACACCGGAAACGGCGGATGCCTTTGACTTTTCCGAATATGATTATATCGTGGATGCCATCGACACCGTAACCGGAAAGCTGTGCATCATTGAGCGTGCCGTGGCGGTGGGAACACCGGTGATCAGTTGCATGGGGACGGGAAACAAGCTGGATGCCTCCGCCCTTCGGGTGGCAGACATCAGCAAGACCAGCTTCTGCCCTCTGGCACGGGTGATGCGCAAGGAGCTTCGGAAACGGGGCATCCTCCACCTGAAGGTGGTCTACTCTCAGGAAGAAGCCATCACCCCGCAGGGTCAGGAAGAAGAGCTGGCACAGTCCGGAAAACGTCAGCTTCCGGGAAGCACCCCCTTCGTCCCCGGCACCGCAGGGCTGATTCTGGCAGGTGAGGTTATCAAAGATTTGGTTTCCGCAGTGCAGCCGTAAGGCTGATTTCCCAGACCCCTTATTCCGTAGAAATCACCGTAAGCTGGTCGGGGGTAATCCGGGTCTTGAACTGAAGCTCCTGATTCTTGATGCTGACGGTGGTACCGGGATTGATGGAACGGGTGATGAAGGCATTGGAACCGATCACGCAGTCCCTGCCGATGACCGTTTCGCCTCCCAGAATGGATGCGCCGGCATAGATGGTCACATTATCCTCAATGGTGGGATGGCGGCGCTTGCCCCGAAGACTCTGCCCGCCACGGGTGGAAAGAGCGCCTAAGGTCACACCCTGATAAATCTTTACGTTTTCTCCAATCACCGTGGTTTCACCGATGACGATGCCGGTGCCGTGGTCAATGAAGAAATACCTGCCGACGGTGGCACCGGGGTGGATATCGATACCGGTAACGCTGTGGGCGTACTCCGTCATCATTCTGGGGAGCATAGGCACACCAAGGGTGTACAGCACGTGCGCCATCCGGTACACCGTAATGGCAAACAGACCGGGGTAGGAGAAAATAATCTCATCCACACCGGTGGCGGCAGGGTCGCCGTCGTAGGCAGCCTGCAAGTCCGTATCCACATAGGCACGGATGGTGGGAATCTGCTGGAAAAATGCCAGACACAGCTCCTGCGCCTTTTCCCGGGCGTTTTCCTCGCCGCAGCCCTGAAGCACCAGCGCGATCTGGTTGGAGAGGTTGAACATCACATCCTCGATGAGCATGGAAAGATTGTGCTTGGCATTGTAAATATGATAATTCTTATCCCGGAAATGACCGGGGAAAATAATCCGGCGGAGCTTCTGAATCAGCTCCACCACCACATCCCGGTCGGGATGCCGGGAAATATCCATCTGGTCGATCTGGCGGCTGTTGCGGTAGTCCTCCAGGATGGTATCCACAACCCCCTCAATTCGCTTCTCAAAACTATTCATAGGTCATACCTCCGTTTTTCTTATCTTTTTATACCATAACCATCCTATGCTGTCAATTGAAAGAAGGTTTTTTGTCATGAACATTTGTCGCTGTGTGGACGAACTTATTGGTAACACTCCCCTGCTCCGTCTGCAGAATCTCGCTCCCAATATTCTTGCCAAACCGGAGTTTTTGAACCCTGCCGGTTCTGTCAAGGATCGGGTCGCCAAGACCATGATTGACGACGCCGAAGAACGGGGACTGCTGACAAAGGGCAGCGTGATTATCGAGCCAACCTCCGGAAACACCGGAATCGGACTGTGCGCCGTTGCCGCTGCCAGAGGCTACCGGGCGGTGATCGTCATGCCCGACTCCATGAGTAAAGAGCGGATCGCCCTGATGCGCGCCTACGGCGCGGAGGTGGTGCTGACCCCCGGAGCGGAAGGAATGTCCGGTGCCATTGCCAAAGCGGAAGCCCTTCATCGGGAAACCCCCGGCAGCTTCATCCCCGGACAGTTCGAAAATCCTGCCAACGCCCTTGCCCATTACCGCACCACCGGCCCGGAAATCTGGCGGGATACGGAGGGTAAGGTGGATTTCTTCGTTGCCGGAGTGGGTACGGGAGGTACGGTTACCGGTACCGGACGGTATCTCAAGGAGCAAAATCCCGAAATTCAGATTGTCGGTGTAGAGCCTGCCGGTTCTGCGGTGCTCTCCGGAGGGAAACCGGGAAAGCACGGTCTGCAGGGCATCGGCGCGGGCTTTGTGCCGAAGGTGCTGGACGTAAGCATCCTCGACCGAATTATCACCGTCACCGAGGAGGATGCCTTTGCTGCCGCACGGCTTTTGGCACGGAAGGAAGGCATTCTGTGCGGAATTTCCTCCGGTGCTGCCCTCCATGCCGCCCTGACGCTGGCAAAGGAGCATCCGGACAAAACCGTAACCGTTCTCCTGCCGGACACCGGCGACCGGTATCTGTCCACCGATTTGTTTACCTGAAAACCCAAGGGAGTGTTGCAGTTGTTTTGCAACACTCCCTTTTTTGCGGATACGGGATACAAGATACGAGATATTAGATGAACTGTGCGATAAATTGTTGTTTGAAGTTCAATTACGCATATGTCACTTGCCTCTCCCTATGGGAGAGGTGCCCCCGAAGGGGGCGGAGAGGGCATCGTGATTTTCTTAAAGAAAATCACATCGCCGCAGGCGATAATGACACATTT
>JAFULI010000101.1 GCA_017473455.1 Oscillospiraceae bacterium | reverse complement strand
GGCGATAACGACACATTTTCCTGAAAATCAGAAAAATTCTAACATTTTTCTGATTGCCCTCTCAGTCACGCCTTACGGCGTGCCAGCTCTCCCAAAGGGAGAGCCAAGTCGCCTGTGTTGTAAGTTAAACACCAATTTATCTTCGAAGGGGTAATTGCCTTTACATAGGGTCGTCCGCTGAACGGACAGAAAGGAAAAACGCATATGCAAAATCTTAACGACAGCAGCCTGCTTCAGCTTTTTGCCGAAGAGGGCGCAACGGGCGTAACCGCATCCGACGCCGGGATGCCTTCGGGCGAAGAAGCCGCACCTGCCGCCGGGGTGCAGGACAGAGAAGCAGAGTTTGAAGCCCTCATTCAGGGGGAGTTTAAGGAGCAGTACGATACCCGGGTTCAGGATACCATCCGAAAGCGCCTGCGTGGCAGCAAGCAGACCCTTGAGAAGTACGAAGCCCTGACCCCTGCATTGCAGCTTCTGGCGCAGCACTACGGCATCGAAGACCCTCAGGACGTGGAAGCCCTGAACAATGCCATTTCGCAGGATGACACCCTGCGTCCGGGGAAACCCGATGCCCCTGCCCCTTCGGAGGCTGAGAGGATTGCCCTGCGCTGCCAACAATGGCATACTCAGGAGCAGGAAGCGAGGAAGCTCTATCCCTCTCTGGACTTGGTAACCGAGATGAAAAATCCCCGTTTTGTGGGTGCGCTTCGCAGCGGTGCGGATGTTGCCACCGCTTATGAACTGACCCATCGGGATGAAATCCTCTCCGGTGCCATGCAATATGCCGCTCAGGTTACCCGGCAGAAGCTGGCTGACCGTCTGGCTGCCCGGAGCAGCCGTCCCATGGAAAACGGGATGAATGGTCAGGGAGCGGCATTGACAAGGTACGATGTGACACAAATGACCCGTCAGGATCGGGATGCCATCCGCCGTCGGGTCGCAGGCGGAGAGAAAATCCGCTTTTGAAAGGAGAAATACGATGAATATGAATTTTGATCTGCAGATGTTTGCTTCCGAGGTTCAGACCACCGCCATGGAGGGTCTGACCGCGGAGATGAAGACCTTCTACGACATGACCCTCATTGACGAGGCAGGGGCAAATCTGGTGCATGACCAGTTCGGTCAGCGCCGTCCCATTCCTGCCAACGGCGGCAAGATCATTGAGTTCCGGAAGTTTGCCTCCCTGCCCAAGGCAACCACCCCTCTGACTGAGGGTGTGACCCCCGACGGCAAGAGCCTTTCCGTGACCACCGTCACCGCCACCGTCAACCAGTACGGTGACTACATCACCCAGTCCGACGTGCTGGAGCTGACCGCTCTGGACAATACCATTCTGGAAACCACCAAGGTGCTGGGCAGACAGGCAGGTCTGACCCTGGACACCGTTGTCCGTAACGTGCTGCACTCCGGCACCAATGTCACCTACTGCCCCAAGGTGGTGGACGGTGTGGAAACTGAGGTGACTTCCCGTTCCGCTCTGGGCAAGGACTGCCAGCTCACCGTGGATGTGGTGCGTCAGGTGGTGGCAAAGCTCAGAGCCCAGAATGCCCCCACCATCAACGGCAGCTATGTGGCAATCATCCACCCCTATGTTGCTTATGACCTGATGCGTGACCCTGAGTGGATCGAGGCGCACAAGTACGCCCAGCCCGAAAATCTGTATACCGGTGAAATCGGTCAGATTGCCGGTGTCCGTTTCGTCCAGACCACCGAGGCGAAGATTTATGACGGCGGCATTTTCGGCACTCTGATTCTGGGTGCGGATGCCTACGGTATCACCGAAGTCACCGGCGGCGGTCTGCAGACCATCGTCAAGCAGAAGGGTTCTTCCGGTGCGGCTGACCCTCTGGACCAGCGTTCCAGCGTGGGCTGGAAAGCCATGCGGACTGCGGAGCTGCTGATTCCCAACTATATCGTTCGGGTGGAAAGCTACTCCAACCGCTTCTCCACCGTGGCACAGGCAAACTAAGGAAAGGAGGGATGCACCATGGCTGCAGAGAAGAAAGTCAGAATTAAGCTCCCGAAAATCAAGGGAGAAAGCGATGAGGTATTCGTGTCCGTGAACCACTATACCTGCATCATCAAGCGTGGGGAAGAGGTGGAGGTTCCTGCCTTCGTCAAGGAGGTACTGGACCATCAGGAGCAGATGCTGGAGACCATCACGCTGTTTGAGGAGAAGGCGAAAAAGTAACAATTGAATATTGTGAACACAGAGGAATGGTTCTGTCCTGAAAACAAATGTTTCTTCTGAATGGAAATTTTCCTGAAAAATCCCGAAGAAACTTCCGTTTCTCCCCTGCTTTGACGGAAAAAGAGTGCCTTTTTTAGCGAAAACAGTTTTCAGCTAAATTAAGGAAAAGAATATACTTGACAAATGCGGGGGAAGATGGTAGGATGTTAATGTGCTCTAAGCGTAATTTTTCGGGAAGGAGGACCAAAACATGAAGGAGCTGTATCTGAACGCCGAGATCGACGTTGTTGAGTTCGCTGCCGTCGACGTCATCACCACCAGTGGTACCACTGAGTGGGTGCCCCGTGAGAACGAGGGTGCTTGGGACGAGGGTGCTCTGGACGACCAGAACTAATTTCGTCTAGCCTGACTAATAAACCACCTCTGTTCGCAGAGGTGGTTTATTATTATCTTAAATTTAGGAAATAATCTAATAATAAACAAGAAAGGAGGAAACCTTCATGACTATTCAAAAAGCCCTGCAGACCGTGGACGCCCTGAAGCACAATGCCTATACCCAGGCGGAAAAAATCGGGTGGCTTTCCTGCCTGGAGCATACCGTCAAGGCGGAGATCCTCGATGCCTTTGAAGAAGGGGACGGGAAGGACTTCACCGGCTACGATGATACCACCCCTCTGGATACGGTCTTGCTGGTGGGGGAGCCGTATGACCGGATGTACCTGCACTGGCTGGAGGCACAGATGGATTACTACAACGGAGAAACTCTGCGCTACAACAATGCCATGCTGATGTTCCGCTCCTTCTTCGATGCCTATGCTGCCCACTATAACCGAACCCATCGGGCGAAGGGGCAGAAGTGGAAGTTCTGAGGAGGTGCGTCTATGAGATTTCCCACGTTTTCCGCGCCTGCTACCAGTCTTCAGGTGACGGATACCTTTGCCGGCTATCATCACAATCTGCGGATTGGTGCCGGTGAGTTTTATGATATGCACAATATGTCTGCCGACGACCTGCCGGTGCTGTCTCCCCGAAAGCCCCGTGGGGTGGTGATTTCCTGCCCCGGGGCGACCGGTGTGACCTATGCGGATACCTACGGTCTGGTGTACACCAAGGGGGAAGACCTTTGGGGTATCAGCGGAAGAAAGCTGCTGAGTCTGGGGCTGAGTGATACCCCCAAGCAGTTTATCCATTTCGGCAAGTATGTGCTGATTTTGCCGGATATGAAGTATTTCAATACCCGTTGGGCAGGGGATTACGGAGATATGGGCTATGACCGGAGCGTTACCTCCGGAAAGGCAACCCTGAGCCTTTGCGATGCCGACGGCGAAGCCTATGAAGCCGTGGTTTCCGGGACAACGCCCCCTGCAACGGACAAGCTGTGGCTGGATACCTCCGAAACACCCCATACCCTGCGGCGGTATTCGGATGCCACGGAAGATTGGGCGCAGGTGGTGGATACCTGCGTAATGCTCACTGCCGAAGGCATCGGCGGCAGCGGCTGGCTGTATCCCGGAGATGTGGTGGTGCTCTCCGGCATTCAGGGGGCAGAACTCAACGGTGCGGTGGAAATCCGAAAGCTCACCGCCAACAGCTTGATTTTTCCGGGACTTCTGGAAGAAACCCTGACTCAGGATTGTGTCGAATATCCCATTCGGGTACAGCGGCGGATTCCGGTGATGGATTTTGTCATCGAAGCAGGCAACCGTCTTTGGGGCTGTCGTTACGGCACCAATTCTCAGGGTGCGGTGGTCAACGAGATCTATGCCTCCAAGCTGGGGGATTTCCGAAACTGGGAGAGCTTTCAGGGCATCTCCACCGATAGCTATGTGGCATCCATCGGCACACCGGGTGCGTTTACCGGTGCGGTGAATTTGGGTGGCTATCCGGTGTTTTACAAGGAAAACTTCCGCCATAAAGTTTGGCCCTCGGCAACCGGCGCCCATCAAATCACCTCCCAGCCCTGCAAGGGCGTGCTTTCCGGCTGCGGCGGCAGCGTGGCGGCTGTCCCGGGAGGGGCGATTTACAAAAGCGAAGACGGGTTCTGTCTGGACGACGGCACCAGCCAGATTCCCATTGGGGATGCCTTTGGCGCTGTTCGCTACCACCTTGCCAACGGTCATTGCTATGGGGATAAATACTATGTTTCCATGGCGGATGAGGAGGGAAACTACCATTTCTTTACCTACGACCTGAAGAAACGGCTCTGGCATCGGGAGGATACCCTGCAGGCACGGTGCTTCTGCCGTGGCTGGGCGCTGGAGGAGGAACGGGGCATTTTGTGGGATCTGGCTGGGCAGGTCAAACGCACCAAACGGGAAGAGGCTGTGCCATGGATGGTACAGACCGGTGATCTGGGTCTGGAGATCCCCCGAAGGAAGTATCTGTCCCGACTGACGCTGCGGATGTCTTTGGCAGCCGGCTCGGAGGTCAGCTTCTGGCTTTGCTATGACCATGAGGGGGTCTGGCAGGAGGTGGGCAGCGTTTACGGAACGGGAAACCGCACCTTCAGCATTCCTCTGCGACCCCGACGGTGTGACCATCTGCGGCTGATGCTTCGGGGCAAGGGAGAGGCAAAGCTGTATGCCATCATCAAGACCTTGGCAGACGGAGGTGAGGTGCTGTGATCTATCCCATTGAACCGCCTGCCATCAACGGCAAAACCACCGCCGAGCAGCTTTCTCAGCTCAAAGCCTATCTGAGCCGCCTGGCGGAAGTGCTGACCATGACGCTGGAAGAATTGGAACGGCGAATAGAAAACGCACCGTAAAATTGTTGTTTGAAGTTCAATTACGCATATGTCACTTGCCTCTCCCTATGGGAGAGGTGCCCCCGAAGGGGGCAGAGAGGGCATCGTGATTTTCTTAAAGAAAATCACATCGCCGCAGGCGATAACGACACATTTTTCTGATTGCCCTCTCAGTCACGCCTTACGGCGTGCCAGCTCTCCCAAAGGGAGAGCCAAGTCGCCTGTGTTGTAAGTT
>JAFULI010000100.1 GCA_017473455.1 Oscillospiraceae bacterium | reverse complement strand
TTTTGAATAATTTGCTTCTAGCAATATTACTCAAGAATTTCGTTGGCTGTTAATTCGTTTTTCACGAAAACTTAAACAATCCATTAATTGTCCAAGGTGTTATTTGTTCGTCTTTGCGTTATTCAATTTACAAGGTACAGGTGTTCGCCGTGCGAACTTTACATATTCTAGCAGACTTGGTTCCGTTTGTCAAGACCTTTTTTCATCTTTTTTCGGAATTTTTTCTGCTTACCGTCCTCCCGGAGTTGCCGTTCATCAGACAGCTTGCCTATTCTAGCACGCACATCCCGGTTTGTCAAGCACTAATTTTCGTTTTTTTCAAGTTTTTATTTCGGGGAAATCGGGGAGCAAATATCCCCCAGAACCGAACCGGTTTTTTCTTCTTTTCCTGCCAGATCCCCCAGACTGAGCATACCGCACAGCTTCCCGTTTTCCACCACCGGGAGCCGCCTTACCTGATGGCTTCCCATGATGGCTGCCGCTTCCCCGGTCTCTTGCTCCGGTCGGATGCACAGCACGCTTCCGGACATTACCTCCCGAACCGCCGTTGCCCCCGGAGCGCGACCCGAGGCAAGGCATCTGGTGACCAGATCCCGATCCGTCACCAGACCGCAGACTCTGCCGTCGCTTCCGCACACGGGAAGCGCTCCGATATTATACCGTGCCAGCGTTCGTGCCGCCACCTCCACAGTTTCATCGCTGCGGATACGGATTGCCGGTGTGGTCATCAATTCCCGTACTTTCATTTCATTCCCTCCCAACCTGATGTAAGGATTTCCAACAAGGAGTGGAAATATACATGAATTTATATTATTATAGATGTAAGATTTGCTTTTGTTTCTGTGTCTATATATATAGAAGGAGGTGAGCCATTATGGATGACGATGCCATGATTGCCCTGCTGGAGCAGCGAAGCGACCGGGCAGTGGATGCTTTGGCACAGCAGTTTGGAAAACGGCTGTATCTGACTGCCCTGAATTTGCTGGGAAATTCCCGTGACGCGGAGGAATGTGTCAACGACTGTTATCTTGCCATTTGGAATGCCATCCCTCCGGCTCACCCTGAAAACTTAGCCGCCTACGTCTACCGCACCGGACGGAATATCGCTTTGAACCACATACGGGACACCGCGCCCCAAAAGGCAGAGGTTCCTCTGGACGAGCTTTCCGCGTATCTCTGCGCTCCCAGCCGGGAGGACAGCCGGCTGCTGGGACAGTTTCTGAACCGCTGGCTGGCCAGTCAAAACCGCGTCAACCGAATCATTTTCCTGCGGCGGTATTGGTTTGGGGACTCGGTAAAAGAAATCGCACAGACATTAAAGATGAAGGAAAACGCTGTTTCCGCCCGTCTCAAGCGATGCCGGGACAGCTTGAAAGCCTATTTAATTAAGGAGGGTTATTATGGATGACTCCATGAACGATGCGTTCGATTACATCAGCGACCGCCATATTCTAGAAGCCGCCGCTCCGAAAAAGCGGCATCCGGTGAAAATCATTCTCAGCAGCATTGCCGCGGTTCTGGCGGTGATCATTGCCTGGTGCGCCATTTGGAAGGAGCTTGGTTCCGACTTTCGGATCCCCATCCTGCAGGACACCACCGCTGCCACCCGGGAGTACCCGGATACCACCGCCAACACCATTGAGCCTACACCGGACACCACCGTGGCAGATCCCGTTCCCGATCCGACGGTCACCGAGCCTGCCCCCCGTCCCACTGTGCCTCCGTTCAATCCCCCTGAGATCGTTCCGCTGTCCCATCAGGCAGCCGCGCCAAGCTATCCCGAAATGCCGAAAGCTCCCCGATACAGCGATTTCCTCCACGAGGGGGAGTATTATGATGCCCGGTACGCATTTCAGTCCGCTATGGCAGAAATCTACTCCCAGCCGGCAGGATACGCCGACTCTCTGGACGGCTTTTTCCGAACCGGCATCCCGGTGTTTTTATCCGGTGAAGGGAATCGGGTCTGCTCTCCTTTGAATATCTATATGGCGCTGGCGATAGCGGCGGAAACCGCCGACGGCAGCACCCGGCAGCAAATTTTGGAGCTTTTGGGAGCAGACAGCATGGAAGCGCTGCGGATGCAGGTCTCCCACGTCTGGAATGCCCACTACCGCGCAGACGGTCAGACCACCAGCCTGCTGGCTGCCTCGGTTTGGCTGGATGAAGCCTGCGCTTTCCGGGAGGACACGGTACAAACTCTGGCAGACAGCTACTACGCCTCCGCTTTCCATGGAGATTTAGGCAGCGACGAAATGAACCGTGAGCTGACTCAGTGGCTCAATCAAAACACCGGCAACCTTTTGACAGAGCAAACCGGGAATATCAAGCTGGACCCGGACACCATTTTTGCCCTTGCCACCACCGCGTATCTTGCCGCAGACTGGGAAATGCCCTTCTACATCAGTGCCACCGCCCCTGATACGTTCCATGGAACCCGGGAGGATGTGGAAGTGGACTTCATGTTCACCTCCCTGATCCACGGCACTTACTACCGGGGCGACAATTTCGGTGCAATCCGTCTGGCGCTGAGCGGCGATCATGGGATGTGGCTGGTTCTGCCGGACGAAGGCGCGACTGTAAATCAGGTGCTTTCCGGGAGGGAATACTGGGATTTGATTTCCAGCCCCGACACCTACGGGGAAGCCACCAGTGCGGTCGTTGATGTTCGTCTGCCGAAATTTGATGTCGCCGGAGAAACCGACCTGCGCCCCGGTCTGGAAAAGCTGGGGGTTCGGGATGCCTTCGACTACCGCAAGGCTGATTTCTCCCCCCTGACCCCTGCGAAGGATATTTTCATCACCCAGGCCTCCCACGCTGCCCGGGTCACTGTGGACGAGGAGGGCATTCAGGCAGCCGCCTACACCTTCCTCACCTACGGTGCTACGGGAATGCCGGAGCCGCTGAAAGTTGACTTCACGTTAAACCGTCCCTTCTTCTTTGCCGTAACCTCCAAGGATAACCTGCCAATGTTCACCGGCATCGTCGAACAACCCTGAATGTTGGATGAATGGTTATTTAACAGCCGTATTTATCTGCAAACCCCCGTGCCGGTTAGCGTGGTATCCGTAACGGAGAACACGCTAACCGGCACGGGGGTTT
>JAFULI010000013.1 GCA_017473455.1 Oscillospiraceae bacterium | reverse complement strand
ATTTTCTTAAAGAAAATCACATCGCCGCAGGCGATAACGACACATTTTCCTGATTGCCCTCTCAGTCACGCCTTACGGCGTGCCAGCTCTCCCAAAGGGAGAGCCAAGTCGCCTGTGTTGTAAGTTAAACAACAATTTATCTTCCCCTCTGCAGGCTTTTGGGGTGGCTGTTTTTACTGCAAATATCCATTATTTTACCCAGCCATCTTGCAATGGTTTTTGGGCTGTGGTACAATTTTCTTAGTATAACCGATGGGGGAGGTCGCTCTGATGGCATCGAATTTTGAATTTCTCGGGAAGTATTGGAAGGACATGGCGCAGTTGGGCGCTTTGGCGGAGGGGTATGCCCAAACTGACCCCAATGCCTGCATTTATAAGCTGGGTCTGCTTGCCGAACGTGTGGCAGGGGAGATCTGTGTGTTTGAAAAGATTGACCTGCCGGAGCATACCTCCCATGCCGACCGCCTTCGGGAGCTTCGCAGCGCAGGGCTGCTGCCGGGGAATATTGACGATATTTTCTACATTCTCCGTCGGGCAAGAAACGAAGCGGTTCATTCCGGACTTTCCACCGTTGACCGCGCGCAGATGCTTCTGCGCCTTGCCCACAGTCTTTGCTGCTGGTTTATGGAGGTCTACGGGGACTGGAGCTTTACCGCTTCCGAATTCCATACCCCGGAAGCCATAACCCCCGAATTAGAACCGGAGCTTGTTAAGCCGCAGAGTAACGTCCATACTGCCGCCTCTGCCGCCCCACGGAATGACCGTGCAAGGAAGGCGAAGGAAGCCGCCAGCCGACTGGAGCTGGAAGGGGAGGAGGAAGCCGGAGAAGCTCCCGTCCGTCTTGAAGTATCGGTGACCCGTGTGATTAATTATGCCCTTCAGCAAAACGGCACACCGGTGATCAAATCCATCACCGTTATCAACCAGACAGCCGCGCCTTTGACGGATTTGGAGCTGACCATCACCGCCACCCCCGGCTTTGCCAAGCCGCTGAAGCGGCATATTGACCAGCTTCCTGCGGGAGAAGTGGTGGAGTTCATCAAGCCCAAGCTGACTCTTGACCCTCAATTTCTTGCCGGCACTACGGAAAAGCTGGTGGGTACGCTGGAAGTCACCCTTTCTCAGGGAGATCAGATTCTGGTACGGGATTATCCGGAAACCACCGTGCTTGCCTTTGACCAGTGGAGCGGTCTGGGGTTCTATCCGGAGCTGTTGACCAGCTTTGTGACCCCCAACCATCCGGAGGTGGCGAAGCTCCTTGCCAGAGCTACGGAGTTTCTGGGGCAGTGGACGGGGGATACCTCCATGGATGCCTACCAGTCTCAGGACCCCAATCGGGTCATCAGTCAGGCGGCGGCGATTTATACCGCGATCAAAGAGCAGGGGATTGCCTATGCGGTGCCGCCTGCCAGTTTTGAACGAATTGGACAACGGGTGCGGCTTTGCGATATGGTACTGCAGCAGAAGCTGGGTACTTGTCTGGATTTGACGCTTTTGTATGCGGCTTGTCTGGAAGCTGCCGGTCTGCACCCGCTGCTGATTACCACACCGGGGCATATCTTCACCGGCTTCTGGGTGGAGCAGAGAATGTTCCCGGAATGTGTGCAGGACGATGCTTCTTTGCTGACCAAGCGCCTTGCCTCCGGTGTCAATGAGATTGCGGTGGTGGAGACCACCTGCGTCACCTCCGGACGGGACAGTTCCTTTGACGATGCCCGTCTGGCTGCCGAGGGGCAGCTTACCGGCACCAATCCGGTGGAATATATTATCGATGTCCGTCGGGCACGGCTCAGCGGTATTTCTCCCTTGCCCCAGCGCACCCACAGCGCCGAGGGCTGGCGGGTGGAGCATGACGTTACCTTTGGTGCCGATACCATGTCCGCCCCGAAAAAGCTGGAGGAGACTCTGGTCATCGAACCCAATCAGCAGGAGCAGACCATTCCCAAAAAGGTGCAGTGGGAGCGAAAACTGCTGGATTTGGGAATGCGGAACACCCTGATTAACCTGCGGCTGACCAAGACTCAGCTTCCCATCCTCTGCGGCTCTCTGGAAACCTTGGAAAATGCGTTGGCAGAGGGGGGAGATTTCTCCATCCTGCCCCGTCCCGGAGATTTCCGTCTGGAGGGACTGACCTTCGAGGATATGCAGAAGATGGGTTCTGCCCAGATTATTCAGGCAGAATTTGAAAACCACCGTCTTCGCAGCGTGTATACCGACGGTGAGCTGAGCGGAGTGGTCAAAGGGCTTTACCGCACCGCCAAAACCGCACTGGAGGAAAACGGTGCCAATACTTTGTATCTGGCGCTGGGAATGCTTCGTTGGTATGAAAGCCCCCGAAGCACCAAGCCCCGTTATGCCCCGGTGATTTTGCTTCCCATTGAGATGGTGAGAAAATCTGCCGCTCAGGGCTACGTCATCCGCCTTCGGGACGATGAGCCGCAAATGAATATCACTTTGCTGGAAAAGCTGAAGCAGGATTTCGGCATCCGGATTTCCGGTGTTGATCCCTTGCCTATGGACGAGCACGGTATCGATATCCGCAGAGTGCTGACCATTGTGAGAAAAGCGGTGATGGAGCAGCCCCGTTGGGATGTTCTGGAGGCTGCCACCATCGGCATTTTCTCCTTCTCCCAGTTTGTCATGTGGAACGATATCCGCAACCGTACCGAGGATTTGATGCGAAATCAAGTCGTCCGCAGCCTGATGGAAGGAAAGCTCTGCTGGGATGCCAAGCCCCTTGAAACGGGCAGCACCGTCCCTGAAGGGGATGTGCTGCTGCCTATGAGTGCGGATGCCTCTCAGCTTTATGCCATCCGCACCGCTTGTCAGGGGGAGAGTTTTGTTTTGCATGGCCCTCCCGGTACGGGTAAATCCCAGACCATTACCTCCCTGATTGCCAATGCGCTGGCGCAGGGCCGCTCTGTGCTGTTTGTAGCGGAGAAAATGGCAGCGCTGGAGGTGGTGCAGAAACGTCTGGACAACATCGGAATCGGTGCGTTCTGTCTGGAATTGCACTCCAATAAGACCCGAAAAAAGGATGTGCTGGAGCAGCTTCGTCAGGCAACGGAGGTTACGAAGAAAACCACCGCCGCGGAATTTGCCGCCAAGGCAGAGCAGCTTGCCGCCATGCGTGCAGAGCTGGACGAATATGCCCACCGGCTCCATGCACCCTTGCAATGCGGCAGCGACCTGTATACCCTCATCAGTGAATACCAGACCCTTGGGGAAGCCCCGGAGCTGCCGCCCTTCTCCCGGGAGTTTATTTCTGCGCTGGATGCCGGAAAGCTGGAAACCCTTCAGCTTCTGACGGAACGTCTGGTGGCGGCAGCACGGGAAGTGGGACATCCTGCCGGACATCCTCTGTCCGATGTGGGCTGTACCCGATATTCCCAGCAGATACGCACAGAACTTCCCACCGCGCTGGAGGCTTACCTGCAGGTACTGGAAATCCTACGGCCGGCGGCAAAGAGGCTTTCGGAAGCCCTCGGTGAGCCGGGTGTTTCCACCTATGCGGAATTGTGTCGGCTGACGGAGATTGCCGAAAACCTTGCGTGCTGGTATGCCTTCCCCAAGGCATGGACGAAAGCCGCCTTCCCCCAGCAGTATTTCGGGGAAGTCAGGCAAATGGCAAACCGCTTCCTCCACGCAGGTACACTGGAAGCGAAGCTGCTGCAGACTTTCAACCCCTCTGTGCTGACACTCCCCGGCGCTGCTTTGCTGGCGGAGTATACGGAGGCGGAAAGCAAATGGTTCCTCCCCAAGGCGATGGGCATGAAGAAGCTGATGAAAAAACTCACTCCCCATGCCACCGCGGCCTTGGATAAAAACAAGCTGGGTACTTACCTCACAGACCTGCGGGATTATGCCGCAGAGCAAGCCGAAGGTAAGCAGCTTCTTGAAAAGTACGGCGGTGATTTGGGCAGCTTGTACCTCAGCGGCGATACCGATTGGCAGAAAATTGCCGATTTGGCGGCGGCTGCCGAAGAAAGCGCTGTGTATTTGTGCCGGGAGTATGGCTCTCATGATGTGCTCCATACCCATGCCGGCAGCGAAGCCCTTCGGGAAGCGGTTACGGTTCTTTCCCAACAGCGGCAGACGTTCACGGAAAGCAAGGCGGCGCTGTATACCCTTTTGGGAATTCACGAAAGCCGCAGGGAGGATTGGCTGGGGGGACAAGCGCAGCTTTGCGTGAATATCCGTACCCATGCTGACGAACTGAAGGAATGGATCACCTACGTTGCGGCTGCCACGGAAGCACGGGAGCAGGGACTTGACAACGTGGTGGATTACTACCATGCCGGCGCTGCCCATGACACCGTGGCGGATGCCTGCCGAAAGGCACTGCTGTACGGTCTGATTTGCCATGCCATAGATGAAAGCGATGCGCTGGGAGGCTTCTCCGGTGCGGTGTTCAACGAAAAGATTCGCCAGTACACCCGTGCGGATGCCCAGTGGCAAGCCCTGAGCCGTCAGGAAGCCTACTGCCGCCTTGCTGCCAACGTACCGGATTTCACCCGGGAGGCTGCCCACAGTTCGGAGCTGGGAATTTTGCAGCGGTTCATCAAAAGCGGCGGCAGAGGTACCAGTATCCGCAAGCTGTTTGACCAGATTCCCAATCTGCTGCCAAGGCTCTGTCCCTGTATGCTTATGAGCCCCATCTCCGCAGCCCAATACTTAGACCCGAAGCGGGAGCCTTTTGACATTGTTGTCTTTGACGAAGCCTCCCAGCTTCCCACCTGCAAAGCGGTGGGAGTGCTGGCACGGGGCAGGAATGCGGTCATTGTAGGCGACCCCAAGCAGATGCCGCCTACCGCCTTCTTTGCCACCAATACTGTGGATGAGGACAATCTGGATGCGGAGGACCTGGAGAGCATCCTCGATGATTGCCTTGCGTTGAATATGCCCCAATCCCACCTGCTGTGGCATTATCGCAGCCGTCACGAAAGCCTGATTGCCTTCAGCAATACCCGTTTTTACGAGAATAAACTCTTCACGTTCCCCTCGGTAAACGATCGGGAGAGTAAGGTGCGTCTGGTGCCGGTGGAGGGTGTGTTCGAACGGGGAAAATCCCGAAAGAACCGGGCAGAGGCAGAGGCGGTGATCAATGAATTGATACGCCGCTGTCATACACCGGAGCTGTCGGGGCAGAGTGTGGGTGTGGTCACCTTCAATATCACCCAGCAGCACCTGATCGATGACCTGCTCAGCGAAGCCTGCGCCAAAGACCCGGCTCTGGAAAAATGGGTCTACGAGGCAGAAGAGCCTTTGTTCATTAAGAACCTGGAAAACGTTCAGGGTGACGAACGGGATGTCATTCTCTTCTCCATTGGCTACGGCCCGGACGAAAACGGAAAGGTATACATGAACTTTGGACCTTTGAACCGGGACGGTGGCTGGCGGCGGCTGAACGTGGCAGTGTCCCGGGCGAGGTGCGAAATGGTGGTGTTCTCCACCCTGCGTCCGGAGCAAATCGATTTGTCCAGAACCAAAGCCGAGGGTGTGGAAGCCCTGAGAGCATTTTTGGAATACGCCCAGGGAAGACCGGCTGCCCTCAGCGAAACTGCCCTGAAAACGCAGACCCGGAAGCCCGATGGCATTGCCCGTGCCATCTGTCAGGCGTTGGAGGAGAAGGGCTACGAAACAGACCTTCGGGTGGGTCGTTCCCAGTACCGGATTGACGTGGGTGTGGTGGATCCCAAAGATCCGGAGCGGTATCTGCTGGGTATTCTCCTGGATGGCGACAGCTACGGTCAAGCCCGTACCACACGGGATCGGGAAATTGCCCAGACCGGTGTGCTGGGAGGACTGGGCTGGAACCTCCTTCGGGTCTGGTCTATGGACTGGTGGGATAACCGGGAGAAGGAAATCGCCCGTATCCTTGCCAAACTGGAACAGCTGCAAGCCGGAGTGGATGTCCCCCGGGAAGAACTGCCGGAAGAGCCTTTGGATACCCCCAAGCTCCAAAGCAGCCGGGGCAGAAAGAAAACCCAACGGGAGGCTGTGGTACCTCTGTACCAGCCGGCAAAACTGCAGGAGCAGATCCTGACACCGGAGGAATTTATGGAACCCAGACGGGAGTCGGGCATCCGTAAAAAGCTCCAAAAGGTCGTGGATACAGAATCTCCCGTGAGCCAAAGCGTGCTGATCCGAAGGGTGCTGCAAAGCTACGGAATCAGCCGTTCCGGAAGCCGCCTGCAGGGGCATATGCATCGGATTTTGCAGACCATGAATTTGAAAACCACCACCCGTGGAGAAGAGGTATTCTACTGGAAAGCCAACCATGACCCGTCAAGCTACCCGGGCTTCCGGCTCAGCGGTGAGGAAGAAAGCCGCCGGGACATTCGGGACATTGCGGTGCAGGAAATCGCAAATGCCCTTTGCACCGTCCTTCGGGAGCAAATCAGCATGGGGCATGAGGATTTGATACGGGAAACCGCCAAAAAGCTGGGCTATACCCGTTTGGGGGGCAACGTGAATTCTTCCGTTGCCGCAGCCCTGGGCTATGCCGAATACACCGGTCTGATTATCCCCAGTACCAACGGAGCCTATATCCTGACCCCTCAGGGAAAAGAACAAGCCCAAACGGTGCTGTGCTGGCTGGAAAGCCCCACAAAACCGTAACCCAAAGAAACCGCCCTGCTTTGCGCAGAGCGGTTTCTTGATGTTAACGGAACTGCCTTTTGACGGAGCGTGTCCTTTTCTGTTGACAATGGGCATCTGCTCCGCTATAATGAAACTGTTGACAAATCAACATCTCAGAAGGAGCATGAGCCATGGATAAAAAATACGAAGCCCTGTTTACCCCATGGAAAGTGGGAAACGTTGAAATCAAAAACCGCATTGTCCTTTGCCCGATGGGCGGCACTTCCTTGTTTGGCTGGTTTGAGCTGACCGGCTGTAAATTCGATAAGGAGGCGGCGAAGTTCTTTATTGAACGTGCCAACAACAACGTCGGTCTGATTATCCCCGGCATTGCACCTCTTCGGGATACCATCTGGGGCCGCTGGCTGTGGCAGAATCCCAAGATGTTCGAGGAACTCAAGGAGTTCATGGACGAGATTCACAAGACCGGTGCCAAGCTGTTCATCCAGCTTACCGCCGGTATGGGCAGAAGCTGGGCGATTACCGACCATGTTGCTCCTTTGCATAAGAATAAGGTGCTGCGTACCGTGATGAAGCCCATTCTGGATACCAGCTACCAGCTTGCCAGTCCCAGTGAGCTGCCCTCCCGTTGGGATCCGGAAATCACCTGCCCGGAGATGACCGTGGCGCAGATTCACGAGATTATCGAAGCTTTCGCCAAGACCGCCAAGCTGTGCAAGGATGCCGGTGTGGACGGTGTGGAAGTCCACGCAGTTCACGAAGGTTACCTTCTGGATCAGTTCACCATGGAGTGGACGAATAAGCGTACCGACGAGTACGGCGGCTCTTTTGAAAACCGTTACCGTTTCCCCGTGGAGGTGGTGCAGGCGATTAAGAAAGCCTGCGGCAAGGATTTCCCCGTGTCTCTGCGTTACAGCGTTGAGTCCAAGGTGAAGGATTTCCGTGTGGGCGCTGTCCCCGGTGAAGTTTATACCGAGGTGGGCAGAAACATGGCAGAGTCCGAGAAGGCTGCCAGGTACCTGCAGGATGCCGGCTATGATATGCTCAATGCCGACAACGGCACCTATGACTCCTGGTACTGGTCTCATCCTCCCATGTATATGCCCCAGAACTGCAACCTTCAGGATGTTTCCCATATCAAGAAGTTTGTGGATATCCCCGTGGTCTGCGCCGGACGTATGGAGCCGGACGTAGGCGCAAAGGCGGTGGCGGAGGGACTCATTGACGGCGTAGGCGTTGCCCGTCAGTTCCTTGCCGATCCCCAGTGGATTACCAAGCTCATCGAGGAGCGGCTGGAGGATATCCGTCCCTGCATCTGCTGCCATGCCGGCTGCTTCAATTTCTGCAGCCATAAGGGCCATGCCAACGATCAGGATTTGTTCGATACCATGGGACTTGCCCGTTGTGCTTTGAACCCGGAAACCATGCAGTCCAAAAAGTACCATATCACCCCTGCCAAAAAGGTCAAAAACGTAGCCGTCATCGGTGGCGGTATCGGCGGTATGGAAGCGGCATTGCTGCTGGCAAAGCGGGGTCATAAGGTGACGCTGTACGAAAAGTCCGGTGTGCTGGGCGGTGTGTTCATTGCCGCGGCGGCTCCCTCCTTCAAGGAAAAGGACAGAGATCTCATTGCATGGTACAAGCGTGAGCTGACCAAGTATCCCATCACCGTGAAGCTGAACACCGAGGTTCAGGATGTGGCTTCTCTGGGTGCGGACGAAGTGATTATTGCCACCGGCAGCACCGCCAACCGCATCCCCGTTCCCGGTATCGATAACGGTGTTCAGGCTGTGGATTTCCTGCTGGGTAAGCAGGAAGCCGGTCAGAACGTGGTGGTCATCGGCGGCGGCTTGACCGGCTGTGAAATCGCCTACGAGCTGTACCTGCAGGGCAAGAACCCCACCATCGTGGAGATGAAGGAAGATTTGATTGCCGTCACCGGTGTGTGTCTGGCAAACTCCAGCTACCTTCGGGATTTCTTCAATGCCAATAAGGTCAAAGCCCATCTGGAAACCCGTCTGTGCGAGGTACATCCCGACGGTGTCACCGTTCAGGATAAGGAAGGCAAGCAGTTTAAGATTGCCGCGGATACGGTGATTCTGTCCACCGGCTACCGACCTGCGCCTCTGGTGAGCAAGGGTAAGAATATCCACGTTGTGGGTGATGCCGCCGGTGTGGGTAACCTGCGCTCCGTAATCTGGGGCGTGTGGGATACCTGTATGAAGATTTAAGGGAGGAAAGAGTATGTATTTAACCCCTGAACAGCAGGCGATTCTCGACGGTGCCAAGGGCGAAACCATGGCAAAGGTCATGAAGACTCTGGTGATGTACGGCGAAGCTTTCGGTGCGGACAAAATGGTTCCCGTCACTTCCGAGTATAACCATCTGGTCACCTCCTTCGGTCTGAAGATGATGACCCCGGTGTTTGACCTGATGCAGCAGCTCATCGATGCCGGTGCGGTGTCCGGTCAGAAATTCTCCGCTGACCCCCGTCCGCTGGATAAGAATGTTCCTGCCAATTTCCTGCAAAATCTGGTTTTTAACGTGTTCATGTACTCCAGGCAGGAGTCCTACGAGCAGCAGCTTCAGAAGCTGGGTCTGATGGACGAGGATGCCTTCTCCTGCGCCTGCTACCTTGACCAGATGGGCAACAAGCCAAAAAAGGGCGAGGTGCTGAGCTGGGCAGAGTCCTCTGCCGTTGTTTATGCCAACTCGGTGCTGGGCGCCCGTTGTAACCGAAACTCCGGTATCATGGATATCATGGGCTCCATTGCCGGCTTTGTGCCCCACTTCGGTCTGCTGACCGATGAGGGACGGAAAGCTACATGGATGATTGAAGTCCGTACCACCAAAAAGCCTGAGGCACAGCTTCTCGGTTCTGCCATCGGCATGAAGGTCATGGAGGATGTTCCTTACATCGTGGGTATGGACAAGTGGCTGGGTACGGAGCTGACCGACGATGTCTGCGCCTACCTGAAGGACTTCGGCGCTGCCACCGCTTCCAATGGTGCTGTGGGTCTGTACCACATGGAAAACCTGACCCCCGAAGCCAAAGAGCAGGGTGCTTCTTTGGTGAAGGAAGGGGCGCAGGTCTATGTCATCGACGATGCGGAATTGCAGCGTGTGCAGGATAACTACCCCGTCATCTGGAAAAATCCCGATGCCAAGCCCAAGCTGTGCTTTGTGGGCTGTCCCCATATGTCCATGCAGCAGCTCATTTCCTGGACGGAGGCTGTGGAGGCAGGTCTGAAGGAAAGCGGCAACAAGAAGGTGCTGGTTCCCACCGTCTTTACCACTGCCCCTGCGGTGAAGAAGGAATTTGAAAAGACGGAGTATGCCAAGCGGCTGGAGGCAACCGGTGTGATTCTTTCCTACATCTGCCCCCTGATGTATATGAATAACCCTCTGGCAGGGAAGATGCCCGTGATTACCTGCTCCAATAAGCTGCGTACCTATACTACAGCCCGTTACTATACTGAGGCACAAATCCTCGAAAAGATCACCAAAGGAGGTAACTGATATGAAGCAATTCAAAGGACGGGTCATTGCCCCCGGCACGGTTACCGCTCCGGCTCTGGTGTCCCACGGCGGTCTGAATACTCTGGCATCCTTCCAGAAGGCGCTGCAGTTTGGCGACAAAAAGGCAACTTGCGGTGACCAGAATAACCCCGACCTCTACGGCAAGCAGATGGTTGGTACGGCGCTGTGCCTGCCCCAGACCATCGGCTCCACCACCGGCGGTCTGGTCATCTACTGTGCCTGCGCCAGGGAGCGGCAGCCTGCCTGTATGCTGTTCTCCAAGCCCATCGACTCTCTGGCAGCGGCTGGTTCGATCCTTGCCTCGGTCTGGCTGGATGGGGTGCAGATGCCCGTAGTGGACAGCCTCGGCGATGAGTTTCTGGAAACTGTAAAAACCGGTGATACCATCGAAGTCAAGGAAGACGGCACCGTCATTATTCAATAACCCCAAACCAACCGAGCCTGCACCTCAGGCTCGGTTGTTCTGTAAGAGCGCCATAAGAACGGGAAATTGTTGTTTGAAGTTCAATTACGCATATGTCACTTGCCTCTCCCTATGGGAGAGGTGCCCCCGAAGGGGGCGGAGAGGGCATCGTGATTTTCTTAAAGAAAATCACATCGCCGCAGGCGATAACGACACATTTTCCT
>JAFULI010000099.1 GCA_017473455.1 Oscillospiraceae bacterium | reverse complement strand
TCAGGAAAATGTGTCGTTATCGCCTGCGGCGATGTGATTTTCTTTAAGAAAATCACGATGCCCTCTCCGCCCCCTTCGGGGGCACCTCTCCCATAGGGAGAGGCAAGTGACATATGCGTAATTGAACTTCAAACAACAATCTACCGTACAATCGGCATAAGTGGGGTTCTTAGCAAGACGACCCCTTGTTTGGTTGATCAGATTTCCATGATGACGGGCAGAATCATGGGGTTACGCTTGGTGTGCTTGTACAGATAGCCGGACAAATCCGTCTTGATGGCGGACTTGATGCACGCCCAGTCCCGGCTCCGCTTTCTGCCGCAGCGCTCGATGGCTTCCGTGGCAACGGTACGAAGCTCCTCCATCAGCTCTTCGGACTCTTTAACGTAGATAAAACCACGGGTGATAATGTCCGGGCCGGAGATGATGCTGCCGTCCTGCGCGGAGAGGTTGACACAGACCACGATCATGCCGTCCTGCGCCAGATGCTTCCGGTCACGGAGCACCACGCTGCCCACATCGCCGACACCGGTGCCGTCCACAAAGACCTTGCCGGCAGGGACGGTGCCATTGCACTTGCAGGTCTTGCCGGAAAGCTCAAATACCGTGCCGATTTCCCCGATGTGAATGTTCTTCGGTGCCATGCCCATGGATTTTGCCAGCTTGCCGTGGATTTGCAGATGCCGCTGCTCACCGTGGACGGGGATGAAGAACTTGGGACGTACCAGCCCTTGAATGATTTTCAGCTCCTCCTGACAAGCGTGTCCGGAAACGTGGAGTCCCTCGCTCTTTTCGTAGACAACCTCCGCACCCTTGCGGTACAGTTCGTTAATGATTCGGGAAACTGCCTTTTCGTTGCCGGGGATGGCGGAGGCGGAAATGATAATCCGGTCACCGGAGGTGATGTCCACGTGCTTGTGGGTGGAAAAAGCCATGCGGTACAGAGCGGACATATTCTCGCCCTGAGAGCCGGTGGATACGATGACCACCTTGTTTTTGGGCAGGCTCTTGATAGCACCCAGCTCTACGATGGTGCCGGCAGGGACTTTCAGATAGCCCAGCTCCTGGGCGACCTTGAGCATATTTTCCATGCTTCTGCCGGTGACGGCAACCTTCCGTCCATGGCGGTGGGCGGTGGCAAGCACAGCCTGAATCCGGTGCATATTGGAGGCAAAGGTGGTAACGATGATTCTCTGGTCACAGTTGCGGAACTGCTTGTCCAGACTTTCCGCGACCACGGTTTCGCTGGGGGTGTAGCCCTGACGCTCCACGTTGGTGGAGTCGCACAGCAGCGCCAGAACGCCGTTGTTGCCCAGCTCGCCCAGACGGGCAAGGTCGATCATGCCGTCCTTGGCGGTGGGGTCGATTTTGAAGTCACCGGTCATGACGACCGTACCCACCGGGGTTTTGATGGCAAATGCCGCCGCGTCGGCAATGGAATGGTTCACATGAATAAATTCCACGCTGAAGCAGCCGGCTTTGACCACGTCACCGGGCTTGTGGGTGTGGAGCTTGACCACGTCAGACAGTCCGTGCTCCTCCAGCTTCAGTTTAATCAGGCCGTTGGTCATGGCGGTGCCGTGGATCGGGCAGTTCACCTGCTGCATACAGTAGGGAATGGAACCGATGTGATCCTCATGCCCGTGGGTGATAAACATACCCCGCAGCTTCTTCTGGTTGGCGACCAGATAGGAGAAGTCGGGGATCACCAGATCCACGCCGTACATATCCTCATCCGGGAAGCCCACACCGCAGTCCACCACGATCATGTCCTTGCCGTACTCCAGAACGGTGATGTTCTTGCCGATTTCATCCAAACCGCCCAGAGGAATAATTTTCAGTTTTTCTGCCAAATGAATAAACTCCTTTCAAATATACGCACAAAAAGCAGGCAGCCACTTGCTTTCCCGAACAGCCCTGAATCGCCGCCGGGGAAGAAAACGCCTGCAAACTATGAAAATAATCATGGAACACCGCCAGCCGCAGCGGTTGTTCCGGTCGCCCGGGTCTGCCCACCCGGCGCGTACTGGTAAATAGTATACCACGATTCTTGTGAAAAGTACACAGAAATTTTTCGGGCGGAATCGCCGTAAAAAATGGATGCCCGACAGCGAAATTTTTGGAAAATATACGAAAAGATGGTTGCACCCGGGGCTTAGGTCTGCTATAATGGGCAGGATAGAATGGGTATTATAGAACGTGAAGGAGGCGCAAACTATGAATAATAAGCTGAAAATGATGCTTCAGCCCGGATTGGTGCTGTATTTCGTGGCATTGGTATTGTTCTGTGTCGCCGCGGCGCTGTTGGGGTACTATACCCTTGCTATTGCCGAAGCGGTGGTAACGGCTGCGCTGTTTGTGTTCTACCTGATCAGCCGTTCCCGTCGGAATAAGGAAGTTCAGGCGCTGCTGCAGTCCACCTTCAACACGCTGGACGTGGCAAAGGGTGCGGAAAGCCCCTTCCCCATGGCGCTGACGGATCTGGTGGACGGGAGCATTATCTGGTGCAACGAGAAGTTTTCCCAGATGACCGGCTTCCGGGAGCGGATGTACGAGCAGAAAATCTCAGATGTGATTGAAGGCTTCTCCATCGACTGGCTCCAGACCGGCAAAACCGAATGTCCGGAGGATATTTCCTTCAACGACCGCCGCTACCGTGTCTACGGAACCCCCGTGCGTACGGAGGAGACGGGTCTGGGAATGCTCTACTTCAGTGACCTGACGGAATTGTATCAGGTACGGGATGAGTATATCCGTTCCCGTCCCGTGGTATCCATCATTCTGGTGGATAATTATGAAGAGCTGACCATGAACCTGTCGGAAAGTGCCATCTCCACCATGAACGCGGAGATTAACGATGCCATCACCGCATGGGCAGAGCGGTTCCACGGTCTGTTGCGGAAGCTGGAGCGTAACCGTTATATCTTTATCTTTGACAAGCGGTATCTGGAAGGGGCAAAGGCAGAGAAGTTCTCTTTGCTGGAGGATATCCACGCCGTGGAAAACGGCATGGGTCTGACCGCCTCCATTTCCTTCGGTCTGGGTGTGGACGGTGCCAACTTTGAGGAAACCTATAATTTTGCCGCGTTATCCATTGAGATGGCGCTGAGCCGTGGCGGCGATCAGGCGGTCATCAAGGATCGGCTGAACTTTGAGTTCTTTGGCGGCAGAGCCAAGGAAGCTGACCGCCGGAGCAAGGTGCGTTCCCGTGTTACCGCCAATTCCCTGATGGAGCTGATCGGGCAAAGCTCCCAGGTGTTCATCATGGGTCATAAGAACGCGGATCTGGATGCGGTGGGTGCCGCGGTGGGTATCGCCTGTATGTGCCGCAAGAAGGGAAAGCCCTTCTATATCGTCGTTGACCGGGAGCAGAATGCTTCCCAGCAGCTCCTTGCGGAGATTGAAGCTGTGCCGGAGTATCGGGATGCTCTGATTTCCGGTCAGGAAGCACTGCTGCTTTGCGACCCCCGTTCCACTTTGATTGTGGTGGATACCAACCGCCCGGATCAGGTGGAGAGTCTGCCTTTGCTGGAAGCCATTTCCCGTGTCTGCGTGGTGGATCACCACCGCCGTGCCGCGGATTATATCGAGCCGGTCGTGGTCAACCTCCACGAGCCTTACGCGTCCTCGGCATCGGAGCTGACCACGGAGCTGCTGCAGTATTCTGTGGACAAGGCGGATATCCTGCCCATTGAGGCAAAGGGTCTGCTGGCAGGTATTTGTCTGGATACCAAGAGCTTCAATGTCCGTACCGGTGAGCGTACCTTTGAAGCGGCGGCATTCCTGCGGCGGATGGGTGCGGATACCACCGAAGTCAAGCTGCTGCTGCAGAGCGATTTCAATGCCACCATGACCAAGTTCCAAATCATGAAATCCGCCCAAATGTACCGCAAGGATATGGCAATTGCCGCTCTGGATATCACCGTATCCCGTCCTCAGGCGGCGCAGGCAGCGGACGAGCTTCTGAACATTTCCGGCATTCAGGCATCCTTTGTTCTGTATCCTCAGGACGGCAGGGTGTACATTTCCGCCCGTTCTCTGGGTCAGGTGAATGTGCAGATGATTCTTGAGCCTTTGGGCGGCGGCGGCAATACCGCCACAGCCGGCGCACAGATTGAAGATACCACCGTGGCGGAGGTGTATGAGCGCCTCACCGCCTCAATTGACCAATATTTCGAAGAATAATCCAAAAGGAGAGTACCGTTATGAAAGTTATTTTACTGCAGGATGTGAAAGGCAAGGGCAAGAAGGGACAGATGATTGAAGTGTCCGACGGCTACGCCAGAAACTTCATGCTCCCCAGAAAGCTGGCTGTGGAAGCCACCACCGATGCCATCAACACCATGCGTATGAACGATAAGGCAACGCAGGAGCGGATTGCCCGGGAAAAGGCAGAGGCAATGGCTCTGTCCACCAAGCTCCGTGAGATGACTCTGGTTGTCACCGCCAAGGGCGGCGGCAGCGGCAGACTGTTCGGCTCTGTCACCAATCAGGAAATTGCCGATGCGCTGAAGGCAAAGGCAGGCATCACCATCGACAAGCGGAAGATCGTGATTGCCGATCCCATCAAGACTGTCGGCACTTATACCGTCACCTGCAAGCTGGGCTATGAAATCACCGCTCCGCTGACGGTGAAGATTGAGGAGCAGTAATCAGACGTTTTTGTCAATCCAAAGGAAAGGAGAACCGACATGGATGAAGAACTGATGAACCGACAGCCCCCTCAGTCTTTGGAGGCGGAGCAGGCGGTGCTTGGCTCTATTCTCATTGACAGCCGCTGCGTGGCGGATGTCATTGGCATTGTGCGGCCGGAGGATTTCTACCTGCGGCAGAATCGGGAGATTTACGAGGCGATTTATACCATGTTTAATTTCTCCCAAACCATCGACCCGGTTACGGTGCTGACGAAAATGCGGGAACTTGGCACCCATCGGGAGAATTCCCGGGACTATATCCTCCAGCTTATGGAGATTACCCCCACCGCTGCCAACGTAGTGCGTTATGCCAATATCGTCAAGGATATGGCAATGCTCCGCAGCCTTGCTCAGGCTGCCGGTGAGATTACGGAAACGGTGTATGCTCAGGTGGGTACCCCCGCGGAAATGCTGGAAGCTGCCGAGAAGAAGATTTACGCTCTGCGTAAGGGCGAGCGTGGAGATTCTCTGGAGCATATCGGCACGATTCTTTATAAGGTATTCGACCATCTGGAGGAACTGAGCCGTTCCGACTCCCTGATTCCCGGACTGAGTACCGGACTTCGGGATCTGGATACGAAAATCAATGGCCTGAACCGTTCCGATTTGGTTTTGATTGCCGCCCGTCCTGCCATGGGTAAGACCTCCTTCGCATTGAATATCGGTCTGAGCGTGGCAAAGAAGTACAATTCCACCGTGGCATTTTTCTCTTTGGAAATGTCCCGGGAGCAGCTTGCCATGCGACTGCTCTCCGGTGAGAGTTTTGTGGACAGCCAGAAGATGGCGACGGGCAAGCTGTCTGAGGATGAGTGGGGAAAGCTGTGTATGGCATCCTCTGCCCTGAGCCAGACGGATATCCGTGTAGACGATAATCCCGCCATCACCGTGGCGGAGATGAACGCAAAGCTCCGCCGTGTGGAAAATCTGGGTCTTGTGATTATCGACTACCTCCAGCTTATGACCGGCTCCGGTTACGGAAAAGGCGGCGGTGAAAACCGTGTGCAGGTGGTGGGCGAGATTTCCCGAAGCCTGAAAATCATGGCGAAGGAATTGAATGTCCCGGTTATTTGTCTGAGTCAGCTTTCCCGTGCGGTGGAAAGCCGTACCGACAAGCGGCCCATTATGTCCGACCTTCGTGAGTCCGGCGCCATCGAGCAGGACGCGGATGCCATTTTGTTTTTGTACCGGGATGATTACTATAACCCCAACAGCGAGGAAAAGAACGTTGCCGAGTGCATCGTATCGAAAAACCGTCACGGTGAAACCGGTACGGTAAAGCTCCAATGGCTGCCCCAGTACACCACCTTCACCGACCGGGAGTGGAAGCATGCTGAATAAGCTGGAGCGGTTTATTCGGGAAAAGGCCCTGCTCACCGCCGGGGATACGGTGACCTGCGCCGTATCCGGAGGCGCGGACTCCATGGCGCTGCTGTGGGGGCTGTACCTGCTGAAGGATAAGCTGTCGCTGGATGTCCGGGCAGCCCATTTTAACCATCGGCTCAGAGGAGAAGAATCAGATGCCGATGCAGCCTTTGTCCGGGAGTTTTGCGGCAGATTTGAAATTCCCCTGAGTGTTGGCTCCGGGGAGGTCAAGCCGGGAAGCAAGGGGCTGGAGGCAGCCGCGCGGGATGCCCGGTATGCCTTTCTGGAAACCATCCCCGGGAAAATCGCCACCGCCCATACAGCCGATGACAATGCCGAAACCCTGCTGATGCATCTGGTACGGGGCACCGGTCTGAAGGGGCTGGGAGGCATTGCGGAGGCAAGGGGAAGGATCATCCGCCCCATGCTCACCGTTACCCGTCAGGAGGTGCTTGCCTTTCTGGAGGAATACCACATTCCCCATCGGGAGGACAGCTCCAACGAAACCGATGATTTTCTGCGAAACCGCCTGCGGCATCATGTGATGCCCCTGCTGAAAGCGGAAAATCCGAGGCTTTCCCAAAACCTTTCTGCCATGGCACAGCGGCTGCGGCAGGATGAAGCGGCACTGCAGGCGATTTCCGCACCGGAAACACCTTTGAAGGTGGAATGGCTGCGAAGCCTGATGCCGGCGGTGCGAAGCCGTGTGCTGGAAACCTTTTTGAAAGAAAGCGGTGTTTTGGAGCCGGAAGCGGAGCATATCGCGCTGGCGGAAGCGTTGGTGTTTTCCTCAAAGCCCTCTGCCCATGCCCGTTTCCCCGGTGGGATTACGGTGCGGCGGTGTTATGACATTCTTCAGGCAGAGCCTACGCAAACCCTGCCCCGGGCAGTTACTTTGGAATGTCCGGGAGAAGCGGTATTCGGTGACTACCGGATTGTCTGCACCGTGGCTTCGGAAATCATCAATACAGCGGACACCTTCACCCTAATGCCTCAGGGAAAGCTGACAGTCCGCTCCCGGCAAAGCGGAGATACCATCCGCACCTCCGGCGGCACAAAGAGCTTAAAAAAGCTGTTCATAGACCGGAAAATCCCAGCCCACCTGCGTCCCGGCATTCCCGTGCTGGCGGACGATACCGGTGTGCTGGCGGCAGAGCAAATCGGGGCAGACCGGGAAAAACAAGCCAAAATTCTGCCTGCGTGGCAGATTAAAGTGATAAAAACATAATTTGGAGGCTATCATAAGATGCTGAACGACATCAAGGAAATCATGTATACCGAGGAGCAGATCCAAAAGCGAATCGAAGAGCTGGGTGAGGAGCTGACCCGGGATTATGCCGGAAAAAACCCTGTTATCATTGGCGTGCTCAAGGGTGTTGTGGTATTCTATGCGGATATGGTACGTCAGATTCGGGTGCCCTGCGAGATGAATTTTATGACCATCTCCTCCTATTCCGGCACCAGAACCACCGGCAATATTCAGGTGCGGCAGGATGTGACTGTGGACTTGAAGGATCGCCATGTACTGATTCTGGAGGACATTTTCGATACCGGCAATTCTCTGAGCTTTGTCTATGACCACCTGATGCAGCATCAGCCCGCATCCCTGAAAATCTGCACCCTGCTGGATAAGCCTTCCCGGAGAAAGCCCGGTGTGACGCTGAAAGCGGATTATGTTGGCTTTACCATTCCCGATGCCTTTGTGGTGGGCTATGGTCTTGACTATAATGAATACTATCGCAATCTTCCCTTTGTGGGCGTTTTGAAGCCCGAAGTATACCAGAAGTAAGGAGTAGCGTTTTGAAAAAGAACAAACCAATCGTTGTCATCTTATACATTGTCATCGTGGTTCTGATTCTGTCGCTGGTGCTGGGGTTCTTTGACTTTGGCGGCGGCGGACTGTCGGAAGCGGAGATTATCCGTCTTATTCAGCAGGAGCACGTCAAGAGCTTCAAGGTCGACGGCAATGAGATCACCATGAGCCTGAATACCCCCTACGACGGGGAATACAAGGTCAAGGGTCGGATTGCGGATGTGGAGACCTTCCGTAATCAGATGTGGGATACCTTGGACAGCCAGTACGAAAAAGGCGTGCTGGAGGACTATGATTTTAAGCCTCAGGGCAAGCGTTCCGCTTTTGAGCTGGTCATTCCTCTGCTGATTGTGGGACTGTTGCTGCTGATGATTTGGGCGCTGTTTATGGCGAGAATCAACAGCAATAACCCCATGAACAATTTCGGCAAAGCCAGAACGGTTCTGGGTGTACCCAACGGCAAGAAGGTCACCTTTGCCGACGTTGCCGGAGCGGACGAGGAAAAGGCGGAGCTGCAGGAAGTGGTGGACTTCCTCCGTGACCCGGATAAGTATACCAAAATCGGCGCCCGGATTCCCCACGGTCTGCTGCTGGTAGGCCCTCCCGGTACCGGTAAGACCCTGCTGGCAAGAGCCGTGGCAGGGGAGGCGGATGTGCAGTTTTTGTCTATTTCCGGCTCTGATTTCGTGGAAATGTACGTTGGTGTCGGTGCCAGCCGTGTCCGTGATTTGTTCGAGCAGGCAAAGAAGGCCGCGCCTTCCATCATCTTCATCGACGAAATCGATGCAGTGGGCAGGAAGCGTGGCTCCGGTCTGGGCGGCGGTCACGATGAAAAGGAGCAGACCCTGAACCAGCTTCTGGTGGAGATGGACGGCTTCGGAAGAACCGAGGGCGTGATTGTCCTTGCCGCCACCAACCGCCCCGATATCCTTGACCCGGCGCTGCTGCGCCCCGGCCGTTTTGACCGCCAGATCTATGTGGGCGCCCCCGATGCCAAGGGCAGAGAGGAAATCCTGAAGGTCCATGCCAAAGATAAGCGGCTGGATGCGGATGTGGATCTGCGCAGTGTCGCCCTTGCCACCTCCGGCTTCACCGGTGCGGATCTGAGCAACCTTCTCAACGAGGCCGCCATCATGGCTGCCAGAGAGAACCGTCCCGTGCTGAGCATGGCGGATTTGAACGAAGCCATGATGAAGATTATGGCTGGCCCGGAAAAGCGGAGCCGTGTCCGTCTGGTTCGTGACCAGAAAATCACCGCCATCCACGAGGCAGGTCATGCCGTCGCTATGTACCGCCTGAGCACCCAGGATCCGGTGCGGCATATCTCCATCATCCCCCGTGGTCAGAGTCTGGGTGCTACCTGGAGCACTCCCAAGGAGGACAGCAACCACCTGACCCGGAACGAAATGTACGAAAGAATCGTATCTTTGCTGGGCGGACGGGTTGCGGAGGCTCTGTATATTGGAGATATCTCCACCGGCGCTTCCAACGATATCGACCGTGCCTCCAAGCTGGCACGGGATATGGTCGCCCGTTACGGTATGTGTGAGCGTCTTGGCACCGTGTCCTATCTGGGGAACGGTGAGGTGTTCATCGGCAGAGATTACCAGACCACCAAGAGCTACTCCGAGAAGTTTGCCGGCACCATCGACGATGAGGTCAAGCTCCTGATGGACCGTGCCTATGCCCAATGTAAGCAGATCCTCACGGAAAATGAGGAAGCCTTCAACCGGGTGGTAGACTACCTGATGAAGCACGAAACCATGACCGGCACTCAATTTGCCGCCTGCATGGAAGGTCAGGAAATCATCGACGATGACGGCACCGCCTCCATGTTTACCGTGACCGAAGAATAATCAAAAAAGAGGATGCTTTGCAACAGAAGCGTCCTCTTTTTTTGTCAACGATTGCGGTAAATTGTTGTTTACGCTTTTATGCGCTATTTTCCTGACACCCCGTAGGGAACGGCCTATGTGCCGTTCCGGAAGGTGCGGGTGATAGAAACTCTGTCAACGATTGCGGTAAATTGTTGTTTAACTTACAACACAGGCGACTTGGCTCTCCCTTTGGGAGAGCTGGCACGCCGTAAGGCGTGACTGAGAGGGCAATCAGAAAAATGTGTCGTTATCGCCTGCGGCGATGTGATTTTCTTTAAGAAAATC
>JAFULI010000098.1 GCA_017473455.1 Oscillospiraceae bacterium | reverse complement strand
CGTTACTCTCATCGTAGCCGGGGTTGACGGCAATGGCATTTTCATGGGAGGGAGCGGTTACCTTCTCGGAATAGATCAGCAGACCGTAATCCTTGACATCACCCAGACCCTGAGTGGTGAAGTAGACATTCAGGAGAATCTCATCCTCAAAGCTCAGAGAAACGGTGGAAGCGTTGATGGCAGGAGCAACGTAGTTGGGGTCGGCTGCGCCGCAGACGGTACAAGTGCCGTTTGCATAGCTGTGGCCCAGAGCCGCCACGTGATCTCTGGTGTAGCTGTAGCCGCAGTTGACACACTTGAAGGTGGTATAGCCTCCTGCCTCGCAGGTGGGACTGGTGAGGGTTTCCTTGTATTCGTGACCGGTGGCAGGGATTTCCTCGGTGTAGAAGTCGCCGCAGTCACAGGTATAGGTCATGACACCCGGTTCGGTGCAGGTAGGTGCCTTGGTGACGGTGGCGGTTTCGTCGCCGTGCTGGCACTCGATATCCACAGAGGCGGCATTGGTGTTCACATCAAAGGTGACGGTCACAAAGGAGGTTCTGACGGTCTTGAAGGAATAGTTCCCTTCACCGTAGCCCCAGCTTACATTCCATGTGCCGTTGGTAATCTTGTACTCATAGCTGTCGGCAGGAAGCTCGAAGGTCACAGCAAATTTGCCGCCGCCTTGATTTTCCATCAGACCGCCGGCGTAGGCTTCGTTCCAGTCACCCAGCGCGCCGCTGCCGGCAACGTAGAACTTGGTGGGGAATTCCTCACCGTAGAGAACCCAGTTGTAGCCGTCGTGCGCATAGCCCACTCCGGGGACGGTCAGGTCACCGGTCTGGTAAGAGCCGTTGTTGAAGATTATGTTGGTCATGTCGGCAGGAATGGCAATGCTGTACACCGTGCCTTCCACATGGGTCATGGCAGCGCCGGGCCATGCGGCATTGGAGCCGGCATCGTTCCATGCGTAGGCGTTGACATTCTCCCAGCCCTTAACGGCGGTATCGAAGTAAACGGTGATATTCAGGGTATCGCCGCAGTTGGTGCAGACACCGCCCACATAGTTATGACCGGTGGCAGAAACCGGGTCGTCGATATAGGCATAGTCACAGACGCTGCAGGTGTAAGTGGTGTAGCCGGGTTTCTCGCAGGTGGGAGGCGTTACCACGCTCTCATAGTTGTGTCCGCTGGCAGGGATGGTTTCGCTGTAAGTATCACCGCACTGAGTGCAGGTGTATTGGGTGCTGCCCGGCTTGGTGCAGGTGGGAGCGGTGACGGAAGACTGATAGTTATGGGAAGTCTGGCTGGTCACATAGCGGTAAACCGTGCGGGTTTCCACTTCCCGGGTGTCGGTGGCTTCCACGGCAGTAGCCGACCAGGCAGACCAATCCGTCCAGCGCTCGTAGGAATACTCGCACTGATAGGTGGTGGAGGTCTGGGCATATACCGTTACGGGCCAGTACCAGTTGGAATTGGTGCAGGTGGAAGTATGATAAGTGCCGTAGCTGCCGTCGGCAGGGTCATACTTGAACTGGCTGGGGTCCACGGTGTCGAAGTAAGCATGGAAGTTTACATAACTACCGGTCTTGGACTCCATAGAAACATAGTCACCGGCATAACACCAGTGGTAGTAGAGGTAACCGGCGATCTCATCGGAATCGATTTCCACCTTGGTGGTGGTGCTCTCCGAGGCTTCTTTCTTATTGGCAAGGTTATTGTACTGAGCGTACAGACTATGGGTAGTCAGGAAGCCGCCGGGCCAGGAATTGACGTAGTACACCGTATCCGTGGACTGGGCAATCCACCGGTGACCAACCAGAGTGTAATCGCTCAAAGAGCCTGAGGTGCTGGTCTTGGTTTCATAGTCCCGGTAGCGGTATTCCCTACGGCTTTCAATCCGGCTGGCATCCACATCGGGATATTCCGTCTGCCAGTCGGACATATACTCGTCAGGATAGCTGCGGTAGGTATCTCCACAGACGGAGCAGGTATAAACGATGTAGGGAATCTGGGTGCAGGAGCCGGGATATGCCACGCTGTCATAGCTGTGACCGGCAACGGCTGTGCTCCGGGTTTCGGTTTCACCGCAGAGGGAGCAGATACGGGTCTGGACACCGGCGGTGGTGCAGGTGGGAGCGGTAGTAGTGCTCCAGCTGCCAAAGGAATGGACACAGCCGGTGACGATTTCCAGATACTCGATTTCGCAGCCGCCCACGGTAAACTCGGTGGTACCCACGGTGGAGAACACAAAATCCTTGCCGGAAATCCAGTCGGACTTGACGGAGTCGGCATTGGCGGATACATGGTAATTATCCATCGCTCCCAGCTTTACATCGTCCACATACAGGTAGACCATGTTGCTGCTTTCGCCCACCTCGTTGACAAGAGCATACTTGTGACGGGCAGTGCCGTCGATGCCGTAGTCGGAAAGGGTAATGCCGTAGTTATTGTGCTGACTGTCCCGCCACTCGCCGATGGCAATAAAGTCGCTGCCGGGACGGCGATAGATGTAAGGAGCATAAAGTCCCTTGTAGTTCAGGTCTGTGCCGAGGAGCATACCGCCGCCCCGGTTATCCTGCCAGTCGCCTTCGCTGACCCACTCGATTTTCCATGCGTTATCGTGCATGAGCACAACGCTCTTGTCCATGGTAAAGGACGTGCCGGTGAAGGCACCGGAGGAGATCGAGCCGGAGAGCCGGGTCAGACCGTTGAAGCTGTAGGTATCGTCCACAACGCTTTCAAAAGCATCCCCGGAGTCGCTGACTTCCCAGCGGTAGCTTTCAAAATCGGTGACAGGCTCCAGCACGCCGCTTTCGTGGACACGGATGTAGCCGACGTTGCAGTTGTTCCATGTATGGGAGGCAGAGCCAAGGTAATTGAACACAAAGTCCTTACCGGAGATATTGATATCACCGACGTTTTCATGGGTGGCACTGCTGCCAATCATCTTGGACTGGTCCATAGTGCCCATATCCACGCCATTGACGTACAGACGGAGCTGATTGGAAGTGCCATTGGGTTCGTTGACCACCTTGAAGTCCATAATCTGATTACGGATGTTGGCGCCGTCGGAAGAACCCAGCTTGGAGGCAATGGTCGTCCACGCGACACCGGAGTTATGGTACAAACTGTTGGTACGGTAGCCGAAGAATACGTTGCTCTGGGTGATGTGAATGTACATATTCCCATCGGTTCCGCTGTCGGCTTCCTTATTGAACAGCATAATGCCGCCGGCATAGGTGCTGCCGCCGCTGCGCCACTCCAGAACCCAGGGCTGGTCATACTGCAGCACCACGGGCTTGGCAAGGGAATAGTTGGTGGTGGTCATGGTTGCGCCGTTGGTGGCGGAAACATAGGAATAAGTACCGCTGATGAGGGTGGTATCGTTGTAGGTGTAGCCGTTGCCGTAGAGGCTGGTGTAGGCATCGGACTTGGCATCCCACGCAAAGGAGTCGGTTTCCTGGGTAGTCTTGGCAGAGATGGTGACCGGGCCGGTAACCTCCGGAATATAGACCTGATCTCCCTGCACACCGCCGCCGGGGATTGCCACCGTGTTACCGTCAGCATCCAGCATGGTCACGGTGATTTCGACATCCATAATGCTGTCATGGGGCAGCATGGTCACGCACAGAGACTTGCCAATCACAGCCTGACGGACACGGCCTTCCTTAACAAACACATCAGAAAGGCTGTAGGTCACGGGGGTAGTCTCATAAGTACCCTTACCCTTGGTGCTGTGCTCCAAAATCTCAGAAACAAAGCAGCTTGTAATCCAGTCCATACCTGCTACACTGGGATGGACGTTGTTGCAGTAGTAGTAATTCCGTACGGTGACATTGTCCACCAGACCGGAATTGGTGGTCAAGTCTACCAGATAGACCTTCTTGCCCTGAGATGCGTAGTAATCAACAATATACTTCACACCGGCATTGAAATCGTTCAGAGCATTGATTCTGCCGGAGCCCATGGTATTTTGGCAGATGGTTGGCAGGAGGCAGTAGATTTCCGCATCGGGATACTTGGCTACCATACGGGAAATCATGATGTAATATGCCTCAATGGAGGAGGAGGGGGTGGAGAACTTGTTGACACCGGAAAACAGAGCGGTACGCTCGGAAACGGTGTCCACATCCGCATAGGTACCCACGTCCATAGAGCCGTAGTAGGCAATGTCATTGGTGCCGAGGAAAACACCGATGATGTCAGGCATTTTGGAGCCGTAGTGGAGATTGACACAGCGATCCTTGTAGGCAGCGGCACCGTACTCGGTGGTATTGCTCTGGCCCTGATCGGACAGAACAAAGCTGCCGGACCATGCGTTGTTGACCAGCAGATTGCCCCCAAGGGTATCCACAGCCTGCTTCCACCAGGTATCTTCCCACTTGACGGAGCTGAACTCCGCGTAATCACCGTGAGAGGTATTGCCGTAGTAAGTGCCAAAGGTGGCCTCACTGGTGGTCGGATACAGAGGATTGTAGGTAGAGCTGTTGGTAATACCATAGTAGGTGGAGATACTGTCACCGATAAAAGAGAAATTCACACCGGAGTAATCACTGCCGGTATCATAATTCTCCAGCGCCGCTGCCTTGGCAGGGACGGGAATCAGCGGCAGAATCATGGCAAGGCACAAAACCAGTGCCAAAAAACTGTGCGCTAAGGAATGTTTCTTCACAAAAAGGACTCCTCTCAAACTGATATTCAGGATACACTTTCCAATAGGGGAAATGTGTTATAACTTTTATTATACAATTTAACGCATAACTGGTCAAGTAAATATTCACTTTTTGTACAAAAAAGCAATTCACGTCCCTTGCCCACGATCCCCCATAGAACAAGCACCCCTCTGCCACGCAGCAAAGGGGTGCTTAAGGCTCCAGATTATCCTCGTCAAAAAGCAAAGCGGATCTTCTAATAAACGATTGCCGGTGGCAATCGCACCTTTCATAATGCGAAGCGGAGTCGAAGGATCTCTGTGGTGGGGGACGGAAGTTGTAGGTTCTGTTTCGGGCAGGTTCGATTACTGATTATATTCCTGCCGGAGGCGTTACTTTCTTGTTTCGGCAAGAAAGTAACCAAAGAAGCCGACTTAGGGGAGGCGCTGAGGTTGTACCTTTCCGGCTCGGTCGGTTTCTTTCCCCTTCTGCCCCGGTACAAAACCGCCCTCCCCTAAGTACCCCTCCCGGCACGCTGCGCGTTGTCGTCACCGGGCGGTAGTCGTTTTTTCGATG
>JAFULI010000097.1 GCA_017473455.1 Oscillospiraceae bacterium | reverse complement strand
TTCATGAGCATAGGGAACCTCCTTGAATGGATTGGTGGTACTTTTTATTCTAAGGGTTTTGTTCTCTATGCTCAACTACTAAATTATGACTTTGGGGTCAGGCTCATCGCCTGACCCCAACATTTATTATAGAACCCGGCGTTTTTCGGTTGCCAACAGACAAAAAAGTATTGACAAAATAGTACCTTAGCGTTATAATATCCAAGTGCCCGCGAGAGTGTTGGAATGGTAGACAAGCACGTTTGAGGTGCGTGTGGTTACGCCGTGTGGGTTCGAGTCCCATCTCTCGCACCAAAAATCGGCAAATCTCAGTGGAGATTTGCCGATTTTGTTTTTTCACTGCCAACCGTCATTTAATAATTCGATTGCTCGTAATGCCCTTATTCTGATTAAATACGGATACATCGAAAGGAAGCCAAAGTCTGAAACGGCTTGTCAGCAAAAGCCTGAAAACTAGGAATATCCCGCGAAATTCATTCCGGAAGAATGTGTGTTATCATGAATAATAGGAAAATTAGGAAACGAAGCTTGATTACCGGTATATATTTGTTTCTGGAAACGATATTGTATGCGATAATCATTACCCAAAGAGGGGAACTTCAGGTAGCAGCGAGCTATATTTCTATTTTGTGCTGTTTTGCA
This sequence comes from Oscillospiraceae bacterium, assembly GCA_017473455.1. Lineage (GTDB taxonomy): Bacteria > Bacillota > Clostridia > Oscillospirales > Oscillospiraceae > Faecousia. The sequence continues at coordinate 6,882 of JAFULI010000097.1, read as the reverse complement.
TATTTGCTTATCAACATTCGTCAATGCGATGGATTTATTCTGGGCGCTTCTGCCTGCACCGTAATGGCAGATTATTTTCTGGTGGTGCACTCTCCAATTCAGCGGCTGTGGGGAATGGTCTTTTTTCTTGGTGCCCAGACACTGTACGCACTGCGACTTCATTTCTGGCAAAGAAATAAGCTGTTGTTGATCCTCGGATTTGTCCTGATTGGGGCAGCGTTGGGAATAACAGTCGTCATCCTTCGTGAGAAAACCGATGCTTTGGCGTTGATTTCTCTGTGCTATTATGCAAACCTTGCGATGAATATCGTGGTTGCCTTTACCAAGTGGAAATCCTGCAAGTTGCTTTGTATTGGATTTGTGTTGTTTTTGCTTTGTGATACGGTGATTGGCTTGCAGGTGGCAAGTGGCGCATACCTTCCCATAGCAGAGGGAAGTTGGCTTCACAATGTTTTATTTATGAATTTTCCCCTTGCGTGGTTCTTTTATCTTCCGTCCCAAGTGTTGCTTGCTTTGAGCGGTGTAAAAAACTCCGCAAGGACATAGGAGGCATATATGACAAGATTTTTTGTTGCTCCGGAGGAACTGCGACCGGATTTTCTGGTGCTGACGGGAGAAAATGCCCGGCATGCCAAGGTACTTCGCCTTAAAAACGGTGAGCAGGTTTTGGTTTGTGATGGGCAGGGGAGAGAGTGTCTTTGCACAGTTAGTGATGTCAGCGATGGAATGATTTCATTGGTTGTTCATAAGAGTATGGAATCCCAGTCGGAAGCGAGAGTCGATGTAAGTGTCTATATGGCATTTTCCAAAGGGGATAAACTGGAGCACGTTATTCAAAAAGCAACAGAATTAGGTGCTTACGAAATCGTTGCCTTTCCCACCGCACGGTGTGTGTCCCGACCGGACGAAAAAAGCCTGAAAAAGAAGTTGGAGCGGTGGCAGAAAATCGCCGCCTCCGCTGCTGAGCAGTCCGGAAGAGGCCGAGTGCCGGAGGTTTTGGTGCTGGATAGCTATTCTAAAGCCCTTGACCGGGCTTCACAGACGGATAAGGGTATTTTGTTTTATGAGAATGAAGAAGCCGTCACGTTGCAAATGAGCCTGTCAACGGGGACGTGGAGGTCTGTGAGCCTGATTACCGGCCCTGAAGGCGGATTAGAACCCTATGAGGTCGAGAAAGCCCGGGAAAAGGGTATTGAGGTTTGCACCCTGGGCAAGCGTATTCTTCGCTGTGAAACAGCTCCGCTTTGCGCGCTGTCTGCTGTGATGTATCACGCCGGTGAGTTCTGAATTTCCCCCCCTGCCCGAAAGCAGGGGGGGATTGATATGTGGGGTTCAGTCAAGTTCAACATGCTTGTGAATTCTTACATTTCCTGAAATGCCGTCAATTTCGATTTCGCACTTGCCATCACCGGCAACGTAGGTATCATCCAGCATTGCTGTATCAAAATCGCAGTCGATGTTGCCACTGATGGTGTCGTTTTCCATGCGGAAGCCGGCATCCTCAGGAAGAGTAATTTCCAGATCTCCGGATATGCCGTCAACTGAGATTTTGCTGGGGGTGCGAATAAAGTGGGCAGTAATGTCAGCCGATACAGCACTGCAATCCATGGTGTTCAGATAGCCGGAATAATGAACGTTTCCGGAGGCAGTATCGATTTCCAACTCGTTAATATCGCAAAGGTTAAAGTCGGCTTCCCCGGAGGCGCTGTTCAGTTCCACAGTTCCTGCAGTGATGCCGGAGCAGGTGACGGAAGCGGCAGCGGAGTCGATTGCCAGCTCATTACAGACCCAATCCAGCGGCACGGTGATTACCAGATCCTTTTTGATATCTATGTGAACACCAAAGAACATGGTGCCTTCACTGGATTGAATTGTGAGTGTGTCTTGGGAGACTTTCCATACCATCCGGTTTTCGTCTCGGGTAACACCGGACTCTTCGAACTGAATTTCTTCAATCTCTGCGGTGCGCAGGGTGATGTTTCCGGATGTCCAGTTGATGTCCAGCTTGTTAACGGTTGTGCTGTCAGCGGTACCGGAACTGCTCTTGGTGCCGCCGACAATGCCGGTGGAGAAATTGATGAAGGGGATACCCTTCATGATGATGCCGCCTGTGAGAATGCCAAGCAACATCATGGTGATAAGACCGTAAATAACAATCCGGGTTATGGCTTTTGCTTTCATTTCTTACAAGCCTCCCTTAAATCAAAGATAGCGTTAATCAGACCGCTCACGGTGCCAATGAGGGGGAAAATGAGCCATGTAATATACCATGCATGGGTGGTAAAGCTAATTAAAAAGTAAAGAACAAGACCAATCGGCCCGACAATGCCTCCTATGGTCTTTCGCAGCTTCCGCTTGGAAGTGCTGTCTTCATCCGCTACATCATCTGAAGGGGAAGGTTCTTCTCTGACTGGCTGAACGACGGGCTGAATGCCGGGGTTAGCAGCATTTTGCTCCAGAATTTCAGAGATATCACCGATGCCGGAGATGGACAGCCGATAAGCGGCTTCGGGACTCTTTCCCTGAGCGATTAAATCATCGTATTTATCTAATGTATTTTGCAGAATTTCCTGACGGATTTCTTCCGTATCTCCGGTTCCTTCAAACAGTAGTGTTACATATTGAATAAGTTTATCTCTCATTTTGCTTCCTCCGCTTCCAAAAGTTTATCCATGATTTCTTTCGTTTCTTTCCATTCGCCCAACAGACGGTGATTGGCTTCCCGACCGGTGGGAGTAATGGTATAGTACCGCCTTCTGGCACCGGCACCGGAGTCGCCCCAATATGAGGCAATGTAGCCCAATTCCTCCAGCCGCTTGAATGCCGTGTATAAGGTCGCTTCCTTTAATTCAAACCGACCGGAAGACAGAGTGGAGATGATTTTGTTGATTTCATAGCCGTAGCTGTCAGAATGAACCAGTCGGGCGAGAATAATGGCATCCGTATGACCTCGAATAAGATCTCCTGCGATAGACATGGTATAAACCTCCTTTCTGTCATTATCGTAACACACAATACCTCATCTGTCAAGGTAACTCATTAAAATAATCTCCCATCTTCGGTGTTTGAAGATGGGAGACATTTATTTGTGATATTTGCTTCCTGCCTGAATGGCTTCACCACGGTAGAGCTGCTCCAGAACCATGATACGGGCAAGATGGTGGGGAAACGTCATTTTTCCCATGGACAGCTTAAAATCAGCTTTTGCCTTAACACGCTGCGCCATGCCAAAGGAAGAACCGATTAAAAAGCAGGCACTGCTTTTTCCGGATAGTTTGATTTCCTTGAGTTTTTGTGCAAAGTCACTGCTGGAAAGTTCTTTTCCTTCCGGTGTAAAAACGCAGAACCAGGCACCTTTGGGGATCTTGCTGAGAATGATATCCGCTTCTTTCTCCAGGCCGGCTTCGATTTCAGCAGGGGAGGGATTGTCGGACAGACGGTACTCAGGCAGTTCCAGAAGCTGAAACCTGCAGTATCCGCTCAGTCGCTTGGCATATTCTTCGGCTGCGGAAAGGTAGAACTTTTCCTTCAGCTTGCCCATGGCAATCAGCGTGATTTCAAACATAATCAGCGGGAAGCTTCAAACTGCTTCAGACAAGCCACCAGAGCCTCGATGCCCTCCTTGGGCATAGCGTTGTAGATGGAAGCCCGCAGACCACCGACGGATTTATGACCCTTCAGGTTGTCAAAGCCGGCAGCCTTGGTATAAGCGACCACCTCAGCATCCAGTTCCTTGGAAGCGGTGACAAAGGGAACGTTCATCACGGAGCGGAACTCCTTATCAACGGTACCGCGGAACATGGCGGAGTTATCCAGATAGTCATACAGAACCTTGGCCTTATCCTCATTGCGCTGCTGCACAGCTTCCAGACCGCCGTTATCCAGCAGATACCGGAATACTTTACCGCAGACATAAATAGCCCAGCAGTTGGGGGTGTTGTACATAGAACCTGCACCGGCATGGGTATCGTAGCGCAGGTATACCGGAGTCTTGGGATCCAAATCATCCCGGATCAGATCTTCGCGAATTATAACAATCGCCATACCGGCAGGACCGATGTTCTTCTGAACGCCACCGTAAATCAGACCGTAGTCGGAAACGTTGCAGGGCTTGGAAAGGAACATGGAACTCTGATCGGAAACCAGAATCTTACCCTTGGTGTTGGGCAGGGTCTGGAAGGTAGTGCCGTGGATGGTTTCGTTTTCGCAGATATAAACATAATCGGCGTTTTCCCGGATGGGCAAATCAAAGCAGTCAGGGATGTAGGAGTAGTTTCGGTCCTCAGAGGTTGCAACGCACTTTACGTCGCCGTACTTCTTAGCTTCGGTAAAAGCCTTTTTACTCCAGGCACCGGTAACAATATAGTCCGCAACACCGTTCTTCATCAGGTTCAGCGGAATCATGGAAAACTGCAGCGTAGCACCACCCTGAATAAACAGAACCTTGTAGTTATCGGGAATCCCCATGAGCTTTCGAAGGTCGGCTTCTGCGTTATCATAGATTTCCTGAAATACCTTAGAGCGATGAGACATTTCCATTACGCACATACCGGAGCCGCGATAGTTCATCATTTCGTCCCGGATTTCTTCCAGAACGCTGACCGGCATGGTAGCAGGACCTGCGGAGAAGTTATAAGTACGATTATACATGGCAAAGTGCCTCCTTATATATGTTTTCTCTATTATACCGCTGAAAGTGCGAAATGGCAACTGGCTAAATGGTAAATTTTCCGTCGTGAATGGACACCTGTCCTTGTGGTATCCTACAAAAGAGGAAGGAGGTGTGTCGCGTGAAAAAGAAAAGAGATCCTTTAACCATTATTCCACCACTCCCACAGTCCAATACGTTTCCTATTGTAACTGACCCGTTTGGCAGCTATACGGGGCTGGTTGAGAATCTGACCGAGAAACCTGTGCAGGATGCAGACGATTTATAATAACATCAGGGCTGCTCTGCAGCCCTGATACATAAGTTTAGTACCCTTTGTATTTGTACCGTGTGGCAAGACCTCCCCGTATGTGTCGTTCCCGTTTGTTTTGTTCGAGAACTTGGCGGACTTGCTGAAACAGTATCCGGTCACATTTTGGAAGCCTTTGCTGCAGGTCCTTATGAACAGTGGATTTTGAAATTCCAAAGTGACTTGCTGCGGAGCGGACTGTAGCTCCGTTTTCAATGATGTACACAGCCAATTCCCGGGCACGTTGATCGATGGTATCTGTCATAACCTTCCCTCCGATGCTGTGTGCTGAAAAATCCTATGCTCGGAATACTGTAGTTATGCACTCTTGACAGAAGCAGGATTGTTTTGTATGCTGTAGGTGGAATGTTCATATCTTATTTACTGGATTTTTATAGAATTTTCCGTTATAATAAGAGTAAACCCAGAAGGGGGAGATGGCTTTGAATATCCATAAAAAGACCCTGCGAAATGTGTTCTTAGTGGTTGCCGGATGTATTGTACTGCATTGGCTTCTGAACGAAACGGATCGGGTCAAAAGTGTACTATTATTTTTAAGGAACCTGATAGCTCCGTTTGCGGTGGGTGCCGGATTTGCTTTCATTCTGAATGTACCTATGCGCGGCATTGAAATGAAGCTGTCATGGATTAAAAATTCAATGGGGCGCAGAGTGGTTGCGGTTATATTGACCTTTCTTGCCATAGCGTTGGTGCTGTTTCTGGTTATTTGGCTTCTGCTGCCGCAGCTTGGAAATACGGTCGAAGCATTGATTACCAAATTACCCGGTTTCTTCAATCGGGTTTGGGAACAGACTATGGTGTTTTTGTCGGATAATCCTGAACTTATGGAATGGATTAATAACAACACCAATCTTGAACAAGTGAACTGGGCTCAACTGGTTGAAAAGCTGGCGGATTTGATTGGCAATAGCTTCTCGAAAATTATGAGCGGCGCTTTTAGTGCCATTGGCAGTGTTTCCAGTGGTATTTTCAATGGTGTGGTTGCTTTGGTTTTTGCAATCTACTGTTTGTTCCGTAAAGAGATCCTTGCCCGTCAGGGACGGCGACTGATTTACTCCTTCCTGCCGGAAAATGTCTGCGATGAGATTGTTCGGATCTTCCGCCTGACCAGCAGTACCTTTGCCAATTTTATTTCCGGACAGTGCCTGGAAGCGTTGATCCTTGGCTGCATGTTTGCGGTTGCCATGCTGATCTTCCGGATGCCCTATGTGCCGCTGGTCAGTGTTTTGGTTGCGGTAACGGCATTGGTTCCCATTGTGGGTGCGTTTGTAGGCTGTGCCCTTGGCGCATTCTTTATTCTGGTGGATGACCCGGTAAAAGCGCTTTGGTTTGTAATTATGTTCCTGGTGCTGCAGCAGATTGAAGGTAATTTGATTTACCCCAGAGTTGTGGGGAAATCCGTTGGCTTGCCCGGAATGTGGGTGCTGCTTGCGGTTGCAGTGGGCGGCGAATTAATGGGTGTTGCCGGAATGTTTATCATGATTCCTTTGGTATCTGTATTGTACACTTTGCTGCGTGAAATCACCAATAAACGTTTGGCGGAGCGGGGGATTGCCAGAGTGAAGCTGAATGAGCAGCCTCCGGAACTTCGTACCCGAATGCCCCGAAAGAAGAAAAAACAAAAACCTGCCGATGCGCCGGAAAGTATTACGAGTACCGAAGGTGGCAACAATGAGACTGGAAGTCAGTCTTGAGAAGCGGGAATATCTAAGGCACTTGCGTAATCAGATGAGTTCCTTTCATCTGGAAGAGTATTACGAATAACAAGGGGCTGTAAAAAAAGTCCCACAAAAAGCAGGCTGTGCCGAAAGGTACAGCCTGCAAAATATTTATAGAAAAACGGCTGGTTCAGTGGAAGAACCAGCCGTTTGGTGTTATAATGAGTGTGTGAAAAAACAAATTA
>JAFULI010000096.1 GCA_017473455.1 Oscillospiraceae bacterium | reverse complement strand
GGTCTCCTCCACCAACAGTCGCCGCAGCTCAATGGATGCTTCGTACCGGCTCAGGGCTTCCGAAAGCTTCCCCATGGCACGGTAGATATTGCCCACGTTGTCATAGCTGACGCTCAGATCACGGCGGGCTTCCACCGTACCGGTCTCCTCTGCCAGCTGTCGCCGCAGCTCCAGGGATGCTTCGTAACAGCTCAGAGCTTTCGAAAGCTTCCCCATGGCACGGTAGATATTGCCCACCTTGTTATAGCTGACGCTCAGATCACGGCGGGCTTTCACCGTACCGGTCTCCTCTGCCAGCTGCTTCGCAAGCTCCATGAATGCTTCGTACCGGCTCAGGGCTTCCGAAAGCTTCCCCATGGCTTCGTAGATATTGCCCACCTTGTTATACGCCACAGACAGATACCGCCGGATGCGGTTGTTTGTTCCATGGGTATTCTGAAGATTGCCACAAAAACGGAGCATTTCCGTATAGACCGCCCCCGCTGCCGGGATTTGACGGGTTTCGTAGATGTAATCTCCCAGATTCCATAGGGCGGAAAGATAGCGATAACCGGCTTTCTCGGTTTGATCTGTCTCATAGGCGTTCCGGTAATACTCCGCAACCCTTCTCTGCCAGGCAATGGCAGTCTGGTAGTTTCGTGCCACGCCCAAGCCTTCCCGGTACATACTCACCAGCTTTTTCATGGCTTCGGGAAGTCCGGCTTCGGCGGCACCGGTGATCAGTGCCAGCGCCCGTTCGTGGTCGGTTTCCACATCCACACCGCCCAGATAGGCAAGACCGATGAAGAAATTATGCTCCGGAGAGGTATCGTTTTCCAGAATGGCAAGCCCCTTCACCTTCTCCAGCAGGGCGGCAGTGAGAGCCTCTTCGTCGTGGGCATCCGTGATGGCAGGAATGCTGGGATAGTGCTTCGCCAATGCCGCGCTATCCGTTGTCACCATTTCCGCAGGCAAAATGGGCTTCCCGGCAGTCTGTGCCATGGGGTACTCCGTGGTCATGACGTAATTAACTTCATTGACCAAATTCGGAGTCACCGCCAGAACAAACAGACCGCTTTTCTCCAGAGCCTCCCGAATGGAGTCGTTGAAATCTTCTCCCGGAGTCAGAAATTCATCGTACCAGATGGCAATGTCCCGGCAGAAATCGTTCTTGTGTATCAGCCGCATCAGCTCCTGCGCATAGCGGCGGTCCTTTTTGCGGTAGCTGAGGAACACATAGGCATCGAAAGCGGCTCGGATCTTCTCCGCCAGCTCATCCCCAATCAGCACGTTTTGCAGATATTTGCTCAGCTTTTCATCAAAGGAAAGGGCGGTATCATCCCGGGCATTGGGGTTGAGGTATTGCAGGTCTCCGCACTTTTCTGCGAATATCTTATCAAGACCGCTCTCCTGCATCAGAGGCAGTACCGGGATATGGTTCTCCACCGCAAAGCGGAACTCCTCCATAGCGGGGTTTTCCGTGGTCAGCAATCGGGTGGTCACGGGCATAACGAACAACTGAACCTGCTTCAAGTCCGCCCAGAAATCCGCATCCCGCTCCCCTGCCGGGTCCTCCAAATAGAACACCGCGCAGGACTGCTTCTCCAAAAGCAGCTTCGCCACCGGCTCCAGAAAAAGGCTCTGCTCGTCCGGATGACAGCAAAAATAAACCCTCGGCACCCCCTGCGGACTCCGGTTTCCTTTGGTAATATACTTCAAAACAGCCATTGCGTTTCCTCCCTGTCTGTTTACTCTTGTTATCCTTATAACGCCGCATACGTCATACTTATCGCAGCCTTTCTCCCATCATACACGAAAATTCTCCATTCGTAAACAAAAACTCCTCCAAAAACACCTTACGACGGCAGAATACCTCCCAGTGACGCGGGAACGTCCATGTGATTTTTCGACTGTCAACGTCCCCCTGTCCACCAGTTTTTTCTTGCTTTTTTTCCTCCCTGCGTGTATAGTGTAGATAGGTTATGTAAACAAGGAGGAATTCTATGGAAAGACCTGAAATTTCTGTTGCCCGGTGTGCCGAGAAAGTTCTGGAGCAGGTGCGCACCGTGGTGGTGGGTAAAGACGAAACTCTGCTTTGGGTGCTGGCTACGGTGCTGGCAGGGGGACATATTCTTCTGGAAGACCTCCCCGGTATGGGTAAGACCACCATGGCTCTGTCCTTTTCCAAGGTGTTGGGGCTGCAGTCCAGCCGTGTCCAGTTTACACCGGACGTTTTGCCCTCGGATATCACCGGCTACTCCGTGCTGCAGCAAAGTACCGGCAAGATGATTTATCAGCCCGGTGCGGTGCTGTGCAATCTGTTTCTTGCGGACGAATTGAACCGTGCCACCTCCCGTACCCAGTCCGCTCTGCTGGAAGCTATGGAGGAAGGGCAGGTTACGGTGGACGGCATCAGCCATCCCATCCCCCAGCCCTTTGTGGTCATTGCCACCCAGAATCCCACCGGTGCCGCCGGCACTCAGCTTCTGCCGGACAGCCAGATGGACCGGTTCATGGTGCAGCTCAGCATGGGCTACCCCAGTCCCCGGGACGAAGTGACCATGGTCTTAAACCGTCAGGGCGGAGACCCTCTGAAAAATCTGTCCCCCGTCCTCACCCCTGAGGGTTTATTGACCCTGCGGGGCATTGTTGCGGATACTTTTATCAAAGGCACTGTGGTTAAGTACATCGTCGAACTGATTCACGCCACCCGAAACTGCCCCGACATTCTCCGTGGTGCCAGTCCCAGAGCCACTTTGGCAGTCGCCGCCATGGCAAAGTCCATTGCGCGGCTCCGTGACCGGGACTATGTGACCCCTCAGGATGTGCAGGAGGTCTTTGTCCATACCGTTGCCCACCGAATTCTCGTTTCCCCCTCGGCGCAGGCACGGGGAGAAACCCCACAGAAGGTACTTACCGATTTGCTGACACGGGTTCGTCAGCCCAGTCTGCGCTGATATGAAGAGCCGCCGAATTGCTTACCTGATGGCGTGGCTGTGCGCCCTGGTATTTTTATTGCTCTACCGGCAGTGGCTGGCATGGGTGGTGCTGATTGCCTTGCTCACCCTGCCGCTGTTTTCCCTGCTGGTGAGTCTGCCGGCAATGCTCAGCGCAAAGCTGGACATCTCTGCCCCGGAAACGCTGGAAATGCACAGCCGGTGCCGAATCGGGCTTGTATGCCGGGGTGTGCTGCCCGTTCCCTACTGGAAATGCCGCCTTCGGGTGGTGCGTCCGCTGACGGGAGAATGCTTTGATTTGAAATCCTGGGATTTCCTCCCCACGGAGCATTGCGGTGAACTGCAATGCAATGCCCAGCGGAGCCGGGTGTATGACTATCTGGGACTGTTCGGTCTGCCCCTGAAGCCCTGCCGGGAGCTTCGGGTGCTGGTTCGTCCCCAAAGCATCCCCATCCCGGAGGAAAGAATTCAGACACCTCAGCTTGTCTGCCTCTGGAAACCCAAACCCGGCGGTTTTGCGGAAAACCATGAGCTTCGGCTCTACCGCCCCGGAGACAGCATCCGTCATATCCATTGGAAGCTGTCTGCCAAATCCGGCAAGCTGATATATCGGGAGCCTATGATTCCCCAGCCGGGTAAAATTCTGGTGCGGCTGGTGCTGGGTGGCTCTGCGGAGGAATTGGATCGCACTTTGGGCCGTTTCCTCTGGCTGGGTGAGTATCTGCTGAACAGAAGCATTCTCTTCGAGGTACGCTGTCTGAGCGGTCAGGGAATGGACACATTTCCGGTAAATTCCTTACGGGATCTGGATACCGCTTTGGATGCCATGCTGAGGCTGCCTATGGCACCTGCCGATGCCCGTCTGCCGAAAGCTGAGCCTGCCGTCTGGCAGTTTGATTTGGGAGGTGAGCCGGATGAAACGTAATCTCCTCCCCTGTTCCATCCACGCGGTGCTCGCCTTTTGCGTCAGCTTCGGTGTAACCGGCAGCTTTGCCACGGGACTGTCGCTGAAGGGAAGTCTTTGGGGCCTTGCGCTGCTGTGTGCCTTTGGTTCCGCGGTGTTTTCCCTTTGCTTCTGCTTTCGGAAAGGCCCATGGATTGGAACGCTGACCCTGCTGCCCCTGCTGTTTAAGGTCTTTTGGCGGCAAATGCGGGATATTGGCAGGATTATTTTCAACAATCTGCATCTGGGCTACGGACTGGACATCCCCTCGTTTTTCCGTACCAAGCCCACGGAGAGCCACGCTCTGGTGCTGCTGTTTCTTGCTCTGGTGGTGTCCTTCGCTGCCGTTTGGGTCATGAGCCGAAAAGGCTCCTGCGCCTGGGTAACGGTGATTTCCCTGAGCATCTTCGCCCCCTGCGTGCTGGTCATTGATACCGTCCCGGGGAGCTTGTATCTGGGCATATGGCTGACAGGAATGGTGATGCTTCTGCTGACTCAGGAGCTGCGCCGTCGGGACGAAGCGCAAAGCCACCGGCTGAGTTTGATTTTGATTGTGCCGGTGGTGCTGGGAGTATTGGCTCTGTTTTGGTTTCTCCCCCGGGGTTCTGCCCCCCGTCTTCCCAATTTTGAGAACCTGTTCCAAATCGTTCTGCCGTGGCAAACAGATACACCCCCCAGTATTCTTACCGAAAGTAATCAGGTTGACCTGAACAATCTGAAAAAGCCTTCCCAAAGCAACACCGTCATCATGACGGTAACCGGTTCTTACAACGGAAAGCTCTACCTCAGAGGCATCGATTACGACCGCTACAATGGACTGGGTTGGGCTACCACAGAAGGGCGGCAGGAAGCAGCGCCTATGGGCACCAATTCCAACCCCGTTCCCTTAAAAATTCACACCAACATCACCTTTAACCATTTCTTTGTTCCCTACACCCCCTCCGGCTCTATGCAAATTACCGGTGGGCTGGCTCTGGATGACGGGCGTATGCCTAATCCCCTGAAACAGAAGGATTACGGATATCTATGCACCACCGATATGAGTTTTTCCGTGCTCAACACGGCAGGAGACCGCTCTTATTTTACCCAACTCCCCGACTCCACCCGTCAGGCTCTGGATGAAAAAAACCTTTCCCTGCAGGATGCCAACCCCGTCCTGACCGCCAACCGGATCGCACAGTATGTTTCCGGTCTGGCACCTTACAGTCTGGATGCCAAGTCCATGCCTGGGGATGCGGAGGATTTTGCCCTTTGGTTTTTGGAGAGTGGGGAAAGCGGCTTTTGCGTCCACTATGCCACCACGGCAACGGTGCTTCTGCGATACTACGGCATTCCTGCCCGATATGTAGAGGGCTACACCGTGTATATGCATGAGGGTACGACTCCGGTCACCGACAAAACCGCCCACGCATGGGTGGAATACTATGTGGCAGGTCACGGCTGGAAGCTGCTGGATCCCACTCCCGGTGACCCCGCTGCGGAAATTCCGGAGGTTACTGTCCCCACCACCGAGCCAACCACCGAGCCAACCACCCAACCGACCACTGCCCCAACCACCCAGCCGACGACGGCACCCACCACCGAACCCACCACCCAAACCACGGAGTTTTGTGAGGATTCTTCCTCCGGAATCTGTCAGCTTCCCGATGAAGAAGACCTGTCCCCGTGGCTGCTGACTGTCTTGATTTGGCTTTTGGCGGTGACGGTTTGCGTAATTGCCTTCTTCGGTCAGTGGGCTTTGCGGCGATACCGAAAGCTGAAAGCCTTCCAAACCGGCAGCCCCAACGTTCAGGCACTGGCAAAGTACCGGGAAATTGCCCTGATTGCCAAGCTGCTGAAGCAGCCAATCTCCCCGGAACTGACCGCTCTGGCGGAAAAAGCCAAGTACAGTCAGCATATGTTGACGGCGGCTGAGGGAAAGCAATTTGACCACCATCTCCGTACCGCCACCCAAGCCCTGAAACGCGCCCCCCTCCCCAAACGCCTGATTGCCAAATGGTTCTGGGCGGCATATTAATATCCAACCAAAAAAGGTGTGCTGCATTTTGCGTGCAGCACACCTTTCTATCTGGTTGTGTGATAAACTGGCTCTATATTTTTGCGATTCAATCCCGAAAATCAAACAAGTCTTTGGCGGTAATGTCCAGCACCTGTGCCAGCTTGAAAATTACATCCATGGAAACCCCCACGTTTCCCAGCTCAATAGCACTGATATGGCTACGGTCAATATCAACCAACTCCGCAAGCTGCAACTGGGTTAAGCGTTTGCGCTTGCGGTAGTAAACCACGTTCAACCCAAACTTCTCATATAAATGCTTATATTCCTGCTTCATTTCCTTCACCCCGTGTATATTGTAGTCTGGATGCAGGAGTGATTAAACCTTGTGACACAAGCATAATGCTATTGACACAAGTCATTTTATGTCTTAAAATAGTATTTATCTTAAACACTGCGACAAGGAGTTTGCATATGGATGAAGCCGAACTGATTTATCTTTCCATGATTGGGGATTTGATAACCCCCTTGGAGGGTATAGCAGACGAATATGCACAGGGAAGCCAATGCGATTTGCTTTATCAGCAAAGCTGCGCCGCTCGGGATCGCTTATGTCAAAAACTGAACACCGAGGAGGATATGGACTTGGAATTGATTTTCGATTGTTTCAGTGCCATCACCAAGCATTTGTGCTGCAAAATGTATAGCTATGCCCGGCAAGGCATACCAAAAGAATAGCCCTCCGCACATAAGCAAAACCGCTGCCCTCTCCCAAAAGGAAGGACAGCGGTTTTTATTATTCTTCAATCTGCCTTGCAATGGGGCAGTTGGGGGCGTGGGGGCAGTTGGGGTAGGCGCAGTCGATTTCTGTCAGCTCGCCGTCCTCGTCCACCACAGTGACGATTCGGCTTTGGTCCAGCTTTCGGCAATAGCCGGTGAGAAAGCGTTCCCGCTCCATTTACTTTTCCTCCACCACACAGAAGCCCTTGGCATCCAGAGTGATTCCCTCCCGGGAAAGAGTGTGGATATTGTGTCCCAGCAGGATTTTGCCCGGTGCGATTTCCCACAGATCGCCGCCCCGGTTGAGGTAGATCCGCAGCTTCTGTTCGCCGTAGGTACGGGTAAAGCCAATCTTGCGGTCGTCTGCCTTGAAGAACTGGATATCCCCCAGCCGCAGGGCTTCGTTTTCTTTGCGAAGCTGACCCAGCCGCTTGAAGTGGCTCAGCAGCTCCTGATCCTCCCGTCCCCACGGGTAGGTACGGCGGTTGAAGGGGTCTTTGTGTCCCTCCATGCCGGCTTCGTCGGCATAGTACAGACTGGGGCTTCCGGGGAGGGTATACTGCAGGAAGGATGCCATAACCAGCCGCTCCTGCGCCTGCACATACTGAGAGCGGGACAGGAACCGCTTGGACTGCTCCTCACGGCTGCCCTCGAAAATATCCACCAGAGCGGTGAGGATTCGGGGGGTATCGTGGGTACCCAGCAGGTTCATATTACACAAAAACACCTGGGGAGGATAGTTCTCAGCAATGGACATCACCGTATTCTTCAGACCGGGGCCGTTATCCCAGCCACGGATGAAGTTGATGATGGCATTGCGGAAGGGATAGTTCATAGCACTGTCCAGAATGCCGTCCACAAAATAGCGGCGGCGGACACCGTAGGAATGCTTGTTGGAGGCATCCTCCCAGACCTCACCGATGAGCAGAGCATCCGGGCGGATTTCCCGAATTCTCTTCTTCAGCAGGTCAATAAAGGCATCGGGCAGCTCGTCCACCACGTCCAGACGGAAACCGTCCGCACCGGCTTTGAGCCAATGGGCAACCACAGAATCCTCCCCGGTGATGATATACTCGATGAAGTCCGGGTTCATCTTGTTCACCGTGGGCAGGGTATCGAAGCCCCACCAGGAATTGTAGGTGTTGGGCCAGTTGTGGAAGGTATACCAGTTGTAGTAGGGAGAGCTCTTGGAATTGTATGCGCCCTTGCCGCCGAAGGTTTTGTTTCTGTCAAAGTACAGACTGTCAGCGCCGGTGTGAGAATAAACACCGTCCAGCACAACCTTGATGCCCCGCTTGTGGGCTGCCTCGCACATAGCGGTGAATTCTGCCTCTGTACCCAGCATGGGGTCGGGAGTTTTGTAATCACCGGTATCATAACGGTGGCTGGAGAAGCTCTTGCTGATGGGGTTCAGGTAAATAATCGTCACACCCAGAGAGGCGATATAGTCCATTTTCTCGGTGATACCTTTGAAGTTACCGCCGTAGAAATCGTTATTCAGCACCAGACCTTCCTTGGTGGGACGCCAATCCACTTCCTCATGCCAGCTCCGATGGACGGTATAAGGCTCCAGCTTGCCGGTGAGGTCACACTTGCCGACCTTGTGGAAACGGTCGGGAAAAATCTGATAAATCAGCGCACCCTTTGCCCAGTCCGGGGTGGTGAAATCCGCCGGAACACAGCTCACCTGCCAGCAGTCGCCGGCTTCCATATTGGTTTCGTCGCCGTATTTGAACAGCTTGAAGCATCCGGTTTTGGTGGTGATTCGGAAATAGTAGAAAAACAGACCGCACTCCTCAAAGCAGAAATTGCCGCTGAAAATATCATAGGGGCCCTGCTTCTTTTTGAAGGTCAAAGCAACCGTCTGTGCCAATGCGCCATGCTCATGGTTAATCACACATTCCACCTTGGTTGTCTGCACCGTGGAGGGGATGTGGATGTGCAAAGTACAGGTCTGGTCGGGGATTAACGTACCGAAGGGGTCTTTGAACTGAAGTTGCTTACTGTCAAACAGAATACGCATAACGATCTCCTATATCTGGGTGTTCCGAAAGATGGAAACGTTTCCATTTTCTTTCCCAATTATTATACACGATTGCACCCAAAAATGGAAGGGTGAAATTTATTTTTTCCCGTATGCCGGTGCAGCGAATTCTTTACGCCAATAAATTGTTGTTTGAAGTTCAATTACGCATATGTCACTTGCCTCTCCCTATGGGAGAGGTGCCCCCGAAGGGGGCGGAGAGGGCATCGTGATTTTCTTAAAGAAAATCACATCGCCGCAGGCGATAACGACACATTTTT
>JAFULI010000095.1 GCA_017473455.1 Oscillospiraceae bacterium | reverse complement strand
TTGGTGCCGCTGACGGGACTCGAACCCGTACAGTATCGCTACCGGGGGATTTTAAGTCCCCTGTGTCTACCGATTCCACCACAGCGGCGGCTAGTGGGTATGGTATCACATTTTTTAATTCCCGTCAAGGGTGGCAGTCAGGTTTTTAATAAGCGCCGGCAGGTCGGCAGGGGTTTGGCAGAAGTGGGTGGCTCCTGCGTTGATCAGCTCTTCTTTACTGCGGAAGCCCCACAGCACGCTGATGCAGGGGACACCTGCGTTTCTTGCGGTAGCCACATCCACCTCGCTGTCACCGATGTAGATACAGCGCTCCACGCCGATTTCCTTCATGGCGGTATAGAGCATATCCGGTGCCGGTTTTCTGGGTGTACCCGGCACTTCCCCTACCCCGTAGACACCGGGGAAGAGCTGTCCGGAAATCACCTTCACGGCGATGTCCGGCTTATTGGACACCACCGCCATGGGATATACTTCCCGAAGCTCTGCCAGCACCGGCATTAAACCGTCATAGGGTCGGGTCTTATCCTGACAGTGAAAGCGGTAGTAATCATGAAAGACTTTTCCCACCGGCTCGGGATCCGCGCCTTCCGGCACAGAGGCTTTCATCAGGTAGCCGGCACCGTTGCCCAAAGCACGACGAACCTGCTCCTGGGTACGGGTGGGGTAACCGAACTGCTTCAGTGCTACATTAACGGCATCCGTCAAATCCTCCAGCGTATTCAAAAGCGTGCCGTCCAGATCGAATACGATACCGATTCTCATAGCAGCCCTCTATTCTTCATCACCCGGATATCCTCACCCAGGAAAGTCAGCCGGGTAAAGTTGCCGTAAAGCCGGGAGGCAATCTGGGGTGAATACCGCTGCCCTGCCTCGTCTACGTTCAGATTGGTGGTGATGACCATGGGCTTACTGTCCAGCAGACGGTCATTGAGCAGGCTGTACAGCGCTGCGTTGACAAACTGTCCCGGCATTTCCGTGCCCAAATCGTCGATAATCAGAAGGTCGGCAGTATACAGCTTTTCCGCCTCCTTACGGGCATTTTCATCAGAAGAGAACTTCGCCCGCTCCAGCTTTGTGAACAGCCGACCGGCGGTTTCATAGGCTACGGAGTACCCCCGATCCGCCACGGTTCTGGCAATGCAGGCGGCAAGGAAGGTCTTACCCACCCCGGTACCACCCACAAACAGCAGATTTCCGGAGCTGGGGGCGAAGGTTGCGGCATATGTACGGCACCGCTTCAGGTTCAGTTCCATTACCGTACGGACAGAGGCGCCGTACTTGGCATCATAGACATCACTATAGTAATCCAGACGGAACTGGCTGAAGCTTTCTCTTCCTCCCGTCAGCAGGGAAAGCTCCTTTTTCTGCTCCTGACGGCAAAGCTCCGCAAGGCACTCACACATGGTCGTGCCGATATAGCCACTGCCGCCGCAATGGGTGCAGATAGGCGTGTCATCCAGATAGCCTTCCTCAAAATGGAACTTCACCAGCGCCGCACGCTCCTGCTGTAAGGCAAGGTTGGTTTGCCGTGCCTTCTCCATTGCCGCCTGAGCATCCCCATTCTCAGAAAATACTGCCTTTGCTGCCAGTGCCATGGTCTGGCACAGCAGCATATCAATTTCCTTCAGACGGGGCACCTGCCGATAGGCTTGCGCCAGATGACTGTTGTTCTCGGACTCTCTGTCCGCCTTTGCCTGTGCCAGTCTTGCACGGGCTCTTTGTACCACTTCGGCACTGTATGCCATGGTTTATCCCTCCTGTAAGACCCGACGGATGGCTTCCAGCTCCGCTTCACCCAGCTCTCCGGAAGCACCCTTGGGAGTTGCCTTTCGGTCACCGCCACGGACATCCGCAGCGGTACGGTAGCCGGCTTCCCGCCAACGGGTCAAAATCTTATTCATGTATGCCCAGCTCAGCCCACCGGTATTCAGGCAGGTGCGCTCATATGCCATGGTGATGAGTTCGTCATCGAAGCCCATTTCCAGCCAGCTTTTGGCGTAGCGCTCCTCCGCAGGGGTCAGGGAACGTCCCCGAATCTGGAGCAGCCGTGTCAGCTTTCCCAACCGGCTATGGTAAACATTCTGCGCCTGAATAAAGGCGGCAGCTTCCTCCATGGTATCGATCCCCTGCTCCGCCCATGCGTAGGCTTCTTTCTCGATGGTACGCAAAGAGGGGTTACGGATACTTCCTTTTCGTCTTGCCCGCTCCTGACAGTAGCTGACCAAAACGCAAATTACATCTGCCGGAAGCCCCAGATACCGGACAAAGCCCAGCAGAATTTTCAGTTCTTCAGTATTTAGCGTCTTACCCAGACGGCGCTGAATTTCCCCATACAAAGAGCGGAAGGACGGATCGGTGTCCATGGTCTGCATAACGTCCTGCTCAGTATAATTGGGACGCTCTCCGGGCGCGATGGAAAGCCGCTTTTCGTCCTGCCACAAGCCCAACTGCCGCAGTGTGGCAACGGCGCAGGCATACCGCCCCTCCGGAAGGTGCAAAGCCGCTTCTGCTCCGGCAGGGTCATTACCGCTGCGTATGTACAGATAAACCAGCGCGGCATCGCCGCTTGCCGCTCCCAACAGCCGCCGCAGGTCGGCAGCATCGATTTGCAATGCTTCTGTGTTCATGCTCGACTCCTCATAATCATTCAGTAACTGACATTATACCACAGCTTTCTCCCAAGTACAACGGTTGGAGGCAAAGGTTTTTGTGAGAAAATTCAGGGATTTTTTTGGCACGGTACAGAATATTGTGTTTTTCGGCAATCCCGGACACCACCCCCGCTGCGCATAAAGAAATACGGATTGCCGGCGAACCGGCAATCCGCATTTTTTCAGGGCTTACTGCAGGCCCTGCTCGTAAGCCTCGATCATCTTCTTGACCATCTGGCCGCCGACGGAGCCGGCCTCACGGGAGGTCAGGTGACCGTTGTAGCCGTTCTGAAGGTTGACGCCAACCTCCTGGGCTGCCTGCATCTTGAACTTGTCCATTGCCTCACGGGCCTGGGGGATGTTGATCTGGTTGTTGTTCTTGCTGCTCATAATCGCTCTCTCCTTTTTTCGTTTTCCCGGAAAGCCAAGCCGCTTCCCGTTTGGAAAACGTCTTTTTTCTTTCCGCAAGCATAGTTTGACCCGACGGTGTTTTTGTATGACTGTATCTTCACGGAAATAACGACAGGATATTCCATTTTACAAACCTCCTGTTTGCACAGAATATTTGTATCGATTTTTCTTTCGGGAACCCTCGGTAACAATTACTTCCCTTGCCCTAGGGAAAATAAGGGAAAAATGATTGAAATTTCCCATTTCCTATGTTAATATGAAAGAAAACAGAGGGAAAACGCTTTGCGCCTGCGAAGGGCCCAGCACAGACCAATCCCCGACTTTGCAGGCAGTCGGTTTGTGTACGGTCTTGTACCGCGTTCCGCGGTTTTAATGATTTTTCCCTCTGTTTTTTCTTTTGGGGAAAGGACACGCTATGCTCAATCTGTTAAATCGACGGGATATCTGGCAAGAGTTTCAGGAATACAAGCTGTCCGGGGGACATTTAAGCAAAAAGGATGAACGGGCTCTGTCGGAGTTTATCGAGTCCCGCGGATATTTGCCTGCAGTGGAGAAAATACTCCGGGGCGAAGGGTTTGCTCCTCCGAAAAAAACCGCAATCAGCAAAATGAGTTCCGAAAAAAAGCGGATTGTCTATACCTATGGGGAAGACGAAAATTGGGTACTTAAACTGCTGACCTATCTTCTGCAGAGAAAATTCGACTACCTTTTTGCGTACAATTTATATTCCTTTCGTCCACGCAAAGGTGTCCGCGATGCCGTAAAAAGGCTGGTTCGTACCCCCGGTATCCGTCAAATGTGGTCGTACAAAGTGGATATCAGCAATTACTTCAATTCTGTCCCCGTGGAGCGGTTACTGCCCCTTCTGAGAGAAACCCTGAGGGATGAGCCCGGCGTGTTTGGTTTTCTGGAAGCACTTCTGTCCAATCCTCTGGTAAATGACCGCGGCACTTTAATTCCGGAAACCAAGGGCATCATGGCAGGAACCCCCGTTTCCACCTTTCTTGCCAATTTGTATCTTGCGCATATGGACCACCATTTTGCGGATGCCGGTGTATGCTATGCCCGATATTCCGATGACATTATCCTCTTTGCCGCCTCCGAGGAGACACTGGAAACCAACATTGCAAGCATTCATCATTTTTTAGAGGATGCCGGATTGACCATAAATCCTTCAAAGGAAGCCCGGACCGCACCGGGAGAAATGTGGACATTCCTTGGCATTTGCTATCAGGACGGCATCATTGATGTCGCGCCTGCTTCCGTGAAAAAACTAAAGGCGAAAATGCGGCGCAAAAGTCGGGCGCTGGTACGCTGGCAGGTCAAAAAAGAGGCTACGGGTGTGCAGGCGGCGAAAGCGTTTATCCGTGTCTTCAATCAGAAACTGTTTGAAAATCCTTTGGAGCATGAATTGACTTGGGTACGATGGTATTTTCCTTTAATCAATACAGCCACATCGCTGAAAGCCATTGATGCCTACAGTCAAAGCTGCATCCGTTATCTTGCCACCGGAAAGCATACCAAAGCGGCATACAACTTCCGCTATGAACAGATGAAAGAACTGGGATATATCAGTCTGGTCAATCGCTTCTATCAGGATAAAAACGAAACAACATAAAATAACCACCGCTGTCCGGGTGACAGCGGTGGTTGCAGTCTGTTAAAGAACCCCTGTTTTCGTTCGGCGAAAACAGGGGTTGTGGTATATTGGGGGACAAATAAGAGTAATATCTTCAAAAAGGGGGCTGTATAATATTTTTTAAGGGTTACTGCAGGCCCTGCTCGTAAGCATAGTTTGACCACGAAAGGTGGCAATAAACCTGCTTCTTTTCAGAAAAAGGACAGAATTTAGAAATAACATTCCACACCGGATAAGCTCCGATAAAATCAACAAGCGGTTTTTGGTTCATGACCGCCAGAATGTTGAAAACCGGCATCACCAATACGGATGCTGACTCACCCGGATTTAGATAATGATTGCAATATCAAAAAAAACGTATATAATGTACTCATGGTTGTTTATTTTGGACGTTTGTCTGTATGTCAATAACGCACGCCAAAGGGTACGTACTATGATACAAATTATCGATGCGCATCGCACTATACTTGGTATTTTAGGGAAAGCACAGCCGTCGGACAGCGGCTATCGTCTGATGAAATACTGCGTTCCCCTGCAGACGGCGGAGGGTACTCTGCTGTTTCATACCCTCACCCGGGAGCTGTTGCTGCTTACCCCTGAGGAATTTGCCTGCGCATGCACATCTGCTTATCTGAAAGAGCATTGGTTTATCGTCCCTGACAAGCTTTCTGATAAAGAACTGGCGGAAATGGTCCGTTGGGTTCAAAGCAGCCTGCACAAATCACCGAAAGAAATTACGAATTACACCATCCTTACCACTACCGACTGCAACGCCCGCTGTTTTTACTGCTATGAACATGGGTGCAGAAAAATCTCCATGGATCGGGAGACTGCCGATCGGGTTATCTCCTACATCAAAGAACATTGCGGCGGGCAACAGGTGAAGCTCAGCTGGTTCGGCGGAGAACCGCTGGTCAATCATAAGGTAATCGATCAAATCTGCAACGGACTGCGCAATGATGGCATCCCTTACGAATCCCGGATGATTTCCAATGCGTATCTGTTTGATGATACCATCGTTGCTAAGGCGGCTGACCTGTGGAATCTGAAAAACATACAGATTACTCTGGACGGCACCGAGGTGGTCTATAACCACATCAAAGCTTTCATCTACCCGGACGGCAACCCATATCGGATAGTGAATGCCAATATCGTACGGCTGCTGGAGGCCGGGATTTCCGTAGTGATCCGACTCAACATCGGTATGAACAACGCAGAGGATCTGTTGGTATTGGCTGATGAATTGGTTGAACGATTTGGGAAGCAAAAGAAATTGCGAGTGTATACTCATCTACTGTTCGATACGGAAGATCCGGAAGGCCACCGCCTCACCCGGGAAGCTTGGAATAAGTTATATGCTTCCCAGCGCTGTCTGGCGGAAAAGCTGCTCCGTCACGGACTTTCCACCGCCCGCTATCGGGGTTTGCGGCGGGATCTGCCCTTGAGCCATTGCATGGCTGACAGCGGCAACGCCGTCGTCATTGTGCCGGATGGGCATATCGGACTGTGCGAGCACTACACCGAAAGCGAATTCATCGGTCATATCGATTCTCCCAACCGTGACAGCTCCGTGATTGCAAGCTGGCGTGAACGTCGGGAGGAAATTCCTGAGTGCGCCGATTGCTTTTTTTATCCGGAATGCACCATTCCTAAAAAGTGTAACAGCAGTGCCCAATGCTGCGATCACGTACGGGAGTCTCTTCTGAGAAACACACGGCAATGTATGGAAAACGAGTATCTTCGCTGGAAGCGCAATCCATAGAAATATAGAGGCTGCTATGTATCAATACTATAAAATCGCAGGTCTGACGGTGAAAATGGACACCTTTGGGCGTACTGCGGAGCTTGCCTTGCCCTACCGCATAGATCCCTGCCCGGAGGCAGATATCACAATCGATCCGGGCTATCATATCCTGAAGGCATTTGCGCCCGATGCAGATGATGAAATGTGCGAGTATATGGCAAGCGGCAGAGTTTTTTATCGAAATCTTCTTCGTTTTGACGGACTGATGCTGCATGCGTCAGCCATTGCGGTGGACGGCAAAGCGTACCTGTTCTCTGCGGACAGCGGCGTGGGAAAGTCCACCCATGTAGTACTGTGGCAGCAGCTTTTCGGAGAGGAACGGGTTCGGATCATCAACGATGATAAGCCGGCGCTGCGACTGGAAGACGGCGTTTGGTACGCATACGGTACACCCTGGAGCGGCAAGCATGGAATCAACCGCAATCTTCGTTGTCCGCTGGCGGGCATCTGCTTTCTGGAGCGCGGCGAAATCAACAAAATCCAGCCCTACGCCGGCAGCGATATTGTTTTTCGGCTGCTGAAGCAGACCTACCGGTCGAAAAATACCCAACTGAAAGAAAAAACCCTGTCACACATCGGCAGCCTTTTAGAAAAGGTTCCCATGTGGCGACTGGAATGCAATATGGAGCCGGAAGCGGCTATGCTGTCGTACAACGCAATGACAGGACGGGATCAACATGCGTAAAACCACCTCTAAAACCGAAGTTTCCCTCGACGAGCTGATGCCTCTGATTCGGGAACGGATTGCACAGGGGCAGTCCGTCCGGTTTTACCCCAACGGGGTCAGTATGCTGCCCATGCTGCGTCCCCGGGTGGACAGTGTTGTGCTGTCCGCACCCCCACCCAAACTGAAAAAGTACGATCTGGCGCTGTACCAAAGAGAAGACGGTGCCTTCGTGCTGCACCGCATCATAGAGGTTGGGGAAACCTACTGTTGTGTGGGAGATAACCAATTCCGACAAGAAACCGGCCTGAAGCACGAACAAATCATCGCTCTGGTGACCGCCTTTTATCGCGGGGATAAACTGCACAGCGTTCACGAGCCCGGATATCGCCTCTATTGCCGTTTCTGGCGGTTTTACCGCAAAGTGCGAATACTGCGCCTGAGGCTCATCAGACGACTGCGAATAAAGGATAAAACATGAAACATAAGCAAGTGGAACAACAGAATTTCGGAACTGTTACCGAGTTATTAAGGCAGAGCTGTTTGAACCGGGAAGATCAGCTTCTCTTTATTGAAAAACGCAAAGACGGTCACAGAATCACCAATCGCCGCTGGGAGCAGGAGCTTCTGGAAACCGTCGGGAAAGTCCGGAACCTGGAGGCACAGCATATCGGCGTTATCTGTGATTTGACCTATCAATGCATCCTTTGTCTGTATGCCGTCATGGTTGCCGGCAAGGTGGTAGTGCCTCTGGAAGCCGACCTGACCGCTGACTCCCTGGACAAGTATATCCACAAAGCGGACATCGAGCTTCTTTTGTACAATGAAGACCGCATTGACGGCACTGTGTCCCGCTGCGAAACTCTGACCATTCCGGAATTTCTCGCCCGTCCGGGGAAAGCCCTCAGCCAGTGGCCCACATGGGAGGAAGGCAGAAATGCCTGTATTTTCTTTACCTCGGGAACAGAGGGCGAACCCAACGGCGTCCTGCTGACCCAGAAGAACATGGCATTCGTTACCACCTACGGTGCGGAACGTCCTTTGAACAGAAATGCAAGAGCGCTGCTTTTCCTGCCGTTTCATCACGTTTTTTCCTTCCTTACCCTGACCGCGTGTATCTCCGACGGCTGCGAGATTTATCTCAGCGGCAGTATCAAATATGTATCACGGGAACTGTCGGAAGTAAAACCCGATGTGCTCGTAACGGTGCCCATGTTCAATGAGTTAATCCGCAGCAGAATCAGTAAGGGGATTCATAACAGCGGAAAAGCCGGGCAAATTGCCGGACTCATCAAGCTCTCCAACGCCTTAAGGCGGCTTGGTCTGGATTTGAGAACACCCCTTTTCCGGAAGCTCCGGGAAAGTCTCGGCGGTATTCCCCAGTTGCTGATTACCGGCGGCAGCGCTGTATCGGTGGAGTCCATCCGTTTTTTTGACGATATCGGCATTATCGTACTGCAAGCCTATGGCATGACGGAAACTTCCTGTTCCATTTCCACGAATTCTCTAAAAAAGAACCGGCACGGCTCGGTGGGACATCCCCGACCCTACAATCAAGTTCGAATCAAGGACTCTGAAATTCAGGTGCGGGGCGAGAATGTCATGAAGGGATACTACAAAGACCCTCAGGCAACACAACGCGCCTTTGACGGCGATTGGTTCCGCACCGGCGATTTGGGTTACTTTGACCGGGACGGATACCTGTTCATCACCGGAAGAAAGAAAAACCTGATCATTCTGAGCAACGGAGAAAACGTATCCCCGGAAGAGTTGGAAACGCAGCTGCTACAGTGCGATGCCATTGAAGAAGTGGTAGTCATGGAGCGGCAAGGTCATATCCATGCCGAAATTTTCCCAAAAGGTGAAGAAGCGGTCATCCGGCATGCCATCGACAGCCTGAACCACCGGAATCCGGTTTATAAGCGGATTGTATCCTGGGAGTTGAGAGATACACCCTTTGACAAAACGTCATCCTTGAAAATCAGGAGGTAACCATGTACCAGGAGATTCTTCAGAATATCATCAACTACTGGAAAAATATCATAGACGATGACGCCATCGATATCACGCCCCAGAGCAATCTCATGGACGACCTTTCCCTGTCTTCTGTGGAAATGCTCAATTCTCTTCTCATGCTTGAGGATACATACGGCGTTGTAATCCCGGAAAAATCCTTGAGACATATGGTCACCATTGAAGATGTGGCGCGGGTGCTTACGGAAATCGTGCAGAAATAAGTGGGGCTGCAATATGAAAGAGAAACGCAGGCTGCTTTGGGTGGATAAAGACCCCTCCCTGTACAGCAGCAACTATATTGGAATGTTCGACCTGACCAAAGGACTCATCATGGTTGAGATCATTCTCTCGCACTGCATCAACGACTACCTGAATCTCCTGCTCTACGACGGAGGCGACAACATCCTCGTGCAGCTATTGCTCAGTCCCTTGACTTTGCTTCGCTATGGTCCGGTTCCTATGCTCTTTATGATCTGCGGATACGGTGTCCGCAGACAGCGCATAAAAAAATGTATTAAAAATCACATAAAAATCTTCCTTTTCCCCTATTTATGTGTTATGATAGGTGTGATGATATTCGTTTTCATCAAGTGGGGGCTCTTCGGTGGCTCTCTGGTGGGACGCTTAGTCCAGCAGGTTCTGCCATTCCTTTTCGGTTTTCACCCCGGTGCCC
The DNA here is from genome assembly GCA_017473455.1 of Oscillospiraceae bacterium. GTDB lineage: Bacteria > Bacillota > Clostridia > Oscillospirales > Oscillospiraceae > Faecousia. The sequence continues at coordinate 34,692 of JAFULI010000095.1, read as the reverse complement.
ACCTGCTCGGTGATTCTCTGGAGCAAATCGGACCGGTTTGGTTCGTCTTCACCTACATATTCGGAAGTATTTACCTGAATTTCGTGTTACAAGCCAAGCAGAGCTGGGTGCAGGTCTTCATTCTCGCCGCCGGCACGGCAGTTGCCTTAATTCTGGTGGGTCTTCCGTTGCCTTTCTGCCTGCAGCAGATCTTGATTTGTTCCGGCTTTATGTATGTGGGCATGGCGCTGAAACGGGAGAAGGTTCCTCAGCAGAAGCTGCCGCTTTATATCGTGTTGATTATTTACTTGATCTGCACCGTCAGCACCGAGCTGGGCGGTTTGGCTGAAATCGGCAACAATGTCTACCGCTTCGGCGGCATCGACCTGATACTTGCTTACCTTGCGGGGGTTGTGCTGCTATGTCTGCATCAGCGGCTGAATGTACTTCAGGGTGTGATTGCGGACGGACTGCGTTGGATCGGACGGCACATGATGTGGTTTTGCTGCGTGCATACCATTTCCTATCTGGCGGTTCCCTGGAAGAAGATTGGGGCATACTTCGGCAACTACCCTCTGATTGGACTTCTGGTGGAAATTCTGACAAGCTTTGCTTTTGCAATCCTGGGATGTATTTTGATAGAGGTTGGAATCAAGAAGCGGATAGCAAAAAAACGGGCATCCCGGAAAGATATAATTTCACGCTACGGCGATTAGAAAGGAACAATACTATGAAGTACGATTACGAATCCCCTTCCATGGAGGTTTTCTCCTTCTATGCCAACGATGTGGTGATGGACACCTGCAGCGACTGCCCCTCCTTCGGCTGTCCCGCCGATGGTGTTTGTATTTCTGACGTTGGATGCATTACTGACGGCGGTTGTGTTCTGGACGGACAATGCGTTCTGGACGGACAATGCGTTCTGGACGGACAGTGCATTCTGGACGGCGTTTCCGGTTATTAATCTGAAATGGTCACTATGAAGCTGAAAGAAGGCTTTCTCCTGCGGGAGGTTGCCGGACGGATCGTGGTGGTTCCTGATGCTGACGTTCTGGATCTGAATCTCATGATTGCCCTCAACAGCACCGGTCGCTTTCTGTGGGAGCGGCTGGAGCAAGGTGCTTCGGCGCAAGAGCTGAAGGATGCCCTGATGGCACAATATCATGTGGACGAACAGCTTGCGAATAAGGACGTAGAAGCATTTATCCAGAATCTCGAAAAGCATGGCTTCCTGGAGCATTGCTAAACGGGTCAGTGCGTCAAAATGGAATACAAACCGGGCTGAAAAAGTTTGCAAGGAACAATCACGGATAATACAATAAATACAGAACCACCGCTGTCCGTTTGGATGGCGGTGGTTCTGTATTTAGCGGTTTTCTGTTGGCTTGAGGGGAATTCTTACGGTGATGGTTGTGCCTTTTCCCGGGGTACTGTTCAGGTGTACCCGTCCGTTATGAATGAGCACAGCATGCTTGACGATGGACAGCCCCAGACCGGTGCCCGAAGGGTATAGAGCATCAGTTCCCGGATACTGCTGTCGTCTTCCACGCAAAAGATCACAAAAATCCCTTCCTTCATCTTTGCATACTATATCATTTTTTAGTTCATTACGCAAGATAATTAAATTTTCTCTTTCCAAAGCAGTCGAATTATGATAAAATTAATTTGCAGAGGAGGGATCATCATGCTGTTTTACATTCTGACTGCCTTGGGCGGTTATCTGCTTGGCTGCTCCAACATGGCTTTTTATCTGGAAAAACTGATGAAGAAAAGTGTCCGGGGCGGCGGCAGCGGCAATCTGGGTGCCTCCAACGCGGTGATTTTGCTGGGGTGGAAAGCCGGCATTCTGGTCGGCGCTCACGACATCGGCAAAGCACTGCTGGCAGTCTATCTGACCCAATGGCTTCTGCCTGACCTGAGTTATGCTCCGGCGGTGGCAGGGGTCGCCTGCGTCCTTGGGCATATTTTCCCCTTCTATCTGAAATTCAAGGGTGGGAAAGGCTTCGCCTCTTATGTGGGAATGGCATTTGCTTTGAACTGGAAGCTGGCGCTGGTCATTATCCTGCTGATTTTCGTCGTTACTGTACTGACGGATTACATCGTATCGGCAACTGTTATGTCCGCAATCTCCTTCCCCCTCTCCATGGGAATTTACACAAAAAGCTGGATTTTGGTTCTGGTATTGTGCATCGCTTCCGGGGTTATGCTCTGGCGGCATCGGGAGAATCTCATCCGCATCTTTATCAAAGGCAACGAAATCGGTTTCCGCAGCGCAGCCAAAGGAGAACACAGAATTAAAAAGTAGAAAACCGGGCGTGCCGCTTCCAAAGGAAGCAGTACGCCCGATTTCATATTGGTTTACTTTTTGCCCAACTCCAGAGTCCGCTCATAGGCGGCTTTTACGCAGTCCATAGCAGCAGCACGGAAGCCATGGGATTCCAATGCGTGGACACCGGCAATGGTAGTGCCGCCGGGAGAACAAACCGCATCCTTCAAAACACCGGGGTGCGCACCGGAGCTTAAGACCATCTGAGCAGCCCCTGCCATGGTGGCAGCCGCATAGGTATATGCCTTCGCCCGGGGCAAACCGCACTCCACACCCGCATCTGCCAGTGCTTCTATGAACAAGTACATATAGGCAGGCCCACAACCGGAGATAGCACTGGCAGCATCGATGAGCTTTTCATCCAGTCGGTCAAACAGTCCCGCCTGAGAAAGGTCGTTGAGGAAATCCCCAATCACCGCTTCCTCCACCAGGGCATTGGCGCAGTAGAGAATCATTCCCTTTCCCACTGCGGCAGGGGTATTGGGCATGATGCGAATCACCGGAAGCGCAACCCCTGCCCACTGCTCAACCTGGGCAATGGACACACCGGCTGCCATGGAAATCAGCACCGGCTTATGCTCCGCCAGCACCGGACGCAGGCTTTCCAGCACGCCCGGAAGCACCTGAGGCTTCACCGCCAGAAACACCCGGCTGCAGGAAGCTGCCGCTTCATTGGTGCCGAAGCTGCAGCCCATCTCCTTTGACAACGCTGCCACATCCGCATATTGATCCGCCAGCAAAACATCGGTGGTATTTTTCGTCAAGGCTCTCGCCAGTGCCGCCCCCATGTTGCCGCAGCCAATAAAACCGTATTTCATACAAATTCCTCCCGTAACGTTTTGCATCATTATACACTTCCTTTTCCGAAAATGGAAGAGGTCAATGGTGTTTTTGTCAAATTTTCCGACTGTGGAGGACATCTGAATGTACACAGCGGATATTTTTTGTGTTTCATTACAAAAAAGGGTTTACTTTTTTGGTCATATGGTATATAATCGCCGTAACAGAAGTGAACACCGTATGCGGACGATTGATTTCACATCACCGACATCCGGTGCTCAGCATCATTTATGGAAAGAAGAGGACTGTCCATGTTTAACGTACATTATCTCAACCCCATCTCCACCAAGGGTACCGCTCTGTGGACGGAGGATTATCAGACTGCACAAAGTATCGCCGATGCTGAAGCCATTATGGTTCGCAGCGCCCAGATGCACGAAATGGAACTGCCGGAAAAGCTGCTGGCGGTTGCCCGTGCCGGTGCCGGTGTGAATAACATCCCTCTGGATCGCTGTGCGGAAAAGGGTATCGTGGTTTTCAATACCCCCGGTGCCAATGCCAACGGTGTTGTTGAGCTGGCTCTTTGCGGTATGCTTCTGGGCTGCCGCGACGTGGTCGGCGGTATCGAGTGGGTCAAGACCATTAAAGACGAGGGCGACGTTGCCAAGAAGGTGGAAAAGGGTAAGTCCAGATTTGCCGGTCACGAAATCAAGGGCAAGAAGCTGGGTGTCATCGGTCTGGGTGCCATTGGCGGCCCCCTTGCCAATGCCGCTGTCAAGCTGGGCATGGAAGTTTACGGCTGTGACCCCTTTATCTCCATCGATGCCGCATGGCATCTGGACAGCAACATCGTCCGTGTCAAGACCAGAGAGGAAATCTTCTCTCAGTGCGACATCATCACCGTACATACTCCCCTGCTGGAGGATACCAAGAAGATGATTAACGCTGAGACCATCGCCATGATGAAGGACGGCGTAATCATTCTCAACTTCGCCCGGGATCTGCTGGTGGACGACGAGGCAATGGAAGCTGCCCTGAAGTCCGGCAAGGTCAAGCGTTACGTCACCGACTTCCCCAACGACCGCACTGCCGGTATGGAAGGTGTGGTGGCAATCCCCCATCTGGGGGCTTCCACCGAGGAGTCCGAGGACAACTGTGCCAAGATGGCGGTCAAGCAGATGATGAACTATCTGGAGAATGGCAACATTGTCAACTCTGTGAACTTCCCCACCTGCGATATGGGCGTTTGCACCAAGGCAGCGAGAATCACCATTCTCCATCGGAACATTCCCAACCTGCTGTCCCGGTTTACCTCCACCGTTGCGGCGGAGAACATCAACATCTCCGACATGATGAACCGCAGCAAGGGCGAGTATGCTTACACCATTCTGGACATCGACGGTCAGGTATCCGAAGCCGCAGTTGAGCATCTGAAGCTCATCGACGGTGTGCTGAGAATTCGGGTCATCCGCTAATGATTATGGATAACGGGTCTGTGGCAATCATTGTTGCCACAGACCCGTTTTTGTTTACACAAAAGATTACCCCTTCCGATAGAGCATTCTCAGGGAGTTCAGGACGCACAGAGCGGCAACTCCGGAGTCAGCAAACACCGCTGCCCAAAGGCTTGCATAGCCAAACAGTCCCAACAGCATGACAACCGCCTTGACAGTCAAGGCAAACACCACATTCTGCACCGCAATACGGCGGGTCTTTTTTGCCGTTTCCAGTGCATCCGGAATGGCACTGACACGGGAATTCAGGAATACCACATCCGCCGCTTCAATGGCGGCATCCGCACCGGAGCCCATGGCGGCACCTACATCCGCGCCTGCCAGCACCGGAGCATCGTTAATGCCGTCACCGACAAACATTGCGCCGCCCAGTTCACTACGCAGGGAGCGGAGCGCTTCCAACTTTTCCTGAGGCAGAAGTCGGGCAAAAACCCGACGGATGCCCACTTTTTTTGCCACCGCCTCCGCGGTTTCCCCGGCATCTCCGGTGAGCATAGCCGTGGTAATGCCCATGGCATGAAGATGTGCCACAGCAGCACCGGCATCCTCCTTCAAGGTATCGCTGATGAGAATACTGCCCAGATACACACCATCTCTTGCCACCAAAACCCTTGTTCCGGCTTGCGTGTCTTCCGGCACGTCAATACCATGGGTTTTCAGCAGTTTTTCGTTGCCGCACAAAACCCGGCTTCCCTGCACCGTGGCGCACACACCATGCCCCGGCAGTTCCTGAACCTCCGAAACGGGATACAACACCATCCCCTCCGCGGCTTGCAGAATACTCTGGGCAATGGGATGGGTGGAATACTGCTCGCAGGAGGCACACAGCCGCAGAAGCTCTTCATCTCCGCTGCGACGCTGCACAGAGAAATCGCCTTTGGTCAGGGTGCCGGTCTTATCCATGACCACCACCCGTATTTTCCCCATGGCTTCCATGACAGATCCGCCCTTAAAGAGAATACCCTTTCGGCAGCCCACCCCGATACCGGAGAAAAATGCCAGCGGCACACTCAGCACCAAGGCACAAGGGCAACTCATAACCAGAAAAGACAGCGCCGTATACACCCAATAGCCCCAATTTCCGGTAAGCAGACTGGGGATCACCGCCACCGCAACTGCCCCAAACACCACGACCGGGGTATAAATTCGGGCAAAACGGGTGATGAACCGATCCAGACGGGGCTTACCAGCCGCTGCTTCCTCTACATATTCCAGAATTCTGGTAACCATGGACTGGGACAAATGCTGGTCTACACGGAGGGTAAGCTGTCCCGTGGTATTGACACAGCCGGAGGTCACCGCCGACCCGGGCTGTACTCCCACCGGCACCGGCTCACCGGTGATGGGGGAGGTATCAATCCGGCTGGTGCCGGAAATCACAGTGCCGTCCAGAGGAATTCGGTCACCGGGGCGAACCAGAAGGACATCCCCCACCTGCGCCTGGGCTGCAGGAATGGTTTCGGCAGTATCTCCATTCAGACGGGTGACGGTTTCCGGACGCAAGTCCACCGCCGCCATAATCTGACTGCGGCTTCGCTCAACAGCCTTGTGTTCAAAGTACTCCCCTGCCCGGTAAAAGAGCATAATTCCCACTGCCTCCGGATACTCCCGAATACCGAAAGCACCCAAAGTAGCAATGCTCATCAGAAAATTTTCGTCAAAAACATGGCCCTTGAATAAATTCTTCACGGCGGTAATCAGGATTTCCAGCCCCAACAGCAAGTACGCTCCGCCAAAGACGATAATTGCAGGTAAGGAAACGTTCAGTCCCTGAAGCACCAGCCCCAAGGCAAACAGCACCGCTCCGCCAATCAGACGCAGAAGCTCCCCGTCCGGGTGCTTGGGTTTATGGGTATGTTCTTCGCAATCACAATGGTCATGGTGATGATGGTGATGATGCTCACCGCAGCCGCATTCCTCCGAATGCCGGTGGGGCTGGGTATCCACCACCTTCGCATCCCCTTCGATATCCGAAACAATCTTCTGAAGCTGAGGCAAAATCACCTCCCGTGACTCTGTAGTCGTGACACGAAGCTGACGGGTGGCAAAGGTAATGCTTGCCTTCTGCACATGGGGGAGCTTTTGAATCCTCTCCTCCATCTTTGCCGCACAATTGGCACAGCCCAGATTTTCGATGTAAAAAACGTATGGGTTCATATCGGCCTCCTTGTTACACTTGAGCAAGTGTTCATGTGTTGATATCATTATATACACAAGCATCCCACTTGTCAAGTATAATCTTGCAGAAAAATACCCTGCCCTCAAAAAAAACGGAGGTCAGGGTATTTCTGTCCGCAGATATTCCCCAGCGTGTCACCTTCACACGGCAAAGGATGACATTAAGGGTACAAATGACGGAAACGGATTTATCTGGGTTCACTGCGGAACGGGGGGTCTGCAGGGTGCAGACCTTGCAGTTTTTCCATGGTACGGGACACCGCATCCCGGGAATTTCCCCAGGCAGCGGTGGCATTGCGGTAATCGTGCTTGTCAATGAACCAGTCCAAATCCCCCTTCACCCGTGCCATATTGGATTTCATCAGGTGGAACACCGTGGGGTAGAACCAGTCAAGTTGACTGTTGGGCAGCAGGTCAGGGGCAGCCTCCATCAGCCGCAGGAAATGGCGCATACAGAAGCCCTTGGAATTTTCCACCCGCTCACGGAACTCCCCATCTTTTATCAGATAGAAAAAGGTTTCCACATACCGCTCCATATTATATTCGATTTTTCCGCAGACGTAGCAGGTGCTTTGCCGCTTTCGCATCCATTGGACGAGGGTGCTTTCCCCCTCCTCCCCTTTTCGCCCGAACAAGCCTCGCTTGCCGGGACTGCGGAAGCGGTCCATCTCCTGCTCCATTTCCTCAAACAGCCCTACAAAGTAGGTCTGCAAAATCAGAGCATTTCCCAATGTATTGCCGAAATCGTACATTTTCTTCAGATGCGCGCCGCAGAAGCCCTGACGGTCGGTTTCCCCTCTGACCTCCGGCTCCATGTAGCTGGCACCAGACCCCAAGGTGTACTTAATCACTCTCTGCTCCACCTGACGTTCCAGATAGCAGAAAGGACATTCGTCCCCGGATAAAAATGCCTCGTTTACCGGGATCGTATGAATCCGTTCCTTCATAATGGGATGCTCCTTTGCTGTTTTCTTTTCAGTTTATCACACGCAAAAGGAAGTTGCAACCGTTTGTAAGTGGAATTCCCGAATTCTCCCCTTGGAAAAAGAGAAAAAAGGTGCAAGATTCCCTCTATCTTTTTTCTGGGTTTGTTGCTATAATAAGGACATTAGTCTTTCCGTTATGGAGGTTCCTCATGCGCATCGTAGTAAAAATCGGCACCAGCACGCTGGCGCACCCCACCGGGCATTTGAATATCCGTCGGGTGGAAGAGCTGTGCAAGGTGCTCAGCGATATTAAAAATTCCGGGGTGGAAGTGATTATGGTTTCCTCCGGTGCCATCGGTATGGGTGTGGGCAAGCTGGGGCTTCTCAGCCGCCCTTCGGATATTCCCACCAAGCAGGCCGCCGCGGCGGTGGGTCAGTGTGAACTGATGTACACCTACGACAAGCTGTTCAGCGAGTATAACCACACCGTCGCCCAGCTTCTGATTACCGGTGACGATGTACAAAACGAAACCCGTCATCAGAATTTCAGCAACACCCTGAACCGGCTTTTGGAACTGGGTGTGCTTCCCATTATCAATGAGAATGATACGGTATCCACCCAGGAGATTGTCATCGGTGACAACGATACCCTTGCCGCCATCGTAGCGGAAAGTGTAAAGGCGGATTTGCTGGTTCTCCTTACGGACATTGACGGTCTGTACACCGCCGACCCCCACACCGACCCCGATGCCAAGCTCATCCCCGTCATCCACGGTATTGATGACAGTGTGCTTGCCCTTGCCGGCGGAAGCAACGGCAAGCAGGGTACCGGCGGAATGGTCACAAAGCTGCAGGCAGCGAAGATTTGCCTGAGCTGCGGCTGTGATATGGTCATTGCCAACGGCAGTAATCCTGCAAATCTATATGAAATTCTGAACGGCAAAAGTGTCGGGACGATGTTTACGGGAGGTTCCTTATGATTCAAATGCTCACTGCCGCCAAAGCGGCGAAACGTCAGGTCTGCGCCTTGTCCACAGAAGAAAAGAATGCTGCCCTGAATGCCATGGCAGATGCCCTGCTTGCCAATCAGGATGCCATTCTGGCGGCAAACGAACTGGATATGGCAGCCGCCAAGGGTACGGTATCCGATGTGATGCTGGATCGCCTGCAGTTGACACCTCAGCGGATTGCCGGCATGGCAAAGGGCATCCGTGAGGTTGCCGCCCTGCCTGACCCGGTGGGACATCTGCTGGAGCAGACCATAAGAGAGGACGGTCTGAAAATCAGTCGGGTATCCGTCCCTATAGGTGTCATCGGCATTATTTATGAGAGCCGTCCCAACGTCACCTCCGATGCGGCAGCGCTGGCTTTGAAGGCAGGCAGTGTCTGTGTCCTTCGGGGCGGCAAGGAAGCCTTCCGCTCTGCCAATGCCATCGTAAACGCTATGCGGCAGGGTCTGGCTGCCCGTGGTATCACGGAAAATGCCGTCAATCTGGTGCAGGACACCTCCCGTGACAGTGCCACCGCTCTGATGACTGCCAACGGTTACATCGACCTGCTGATTCCCAGAGGCGGCGCAGGTCTGATCAACGCCTGCGTAAAAAACGCAACTGTCCCCTGCATTGCCACCGGTACCGGCATCTGCCATGTGTATGTGGAAAAGACTGCCGATCAGGACATGGCGCTGAAAATCGTCAACAATGCAAAGACCAGCCGTCCCAGCGTATGCAACGCAGAGGAAGTGCTGCTGGTGGACGAGGCAATCGCTCCCGAATTTCTGCCCAAGCTCTATGAATTGCTGGTAACCAATCGGGAAAATCCCGTAGAACTTCGTCTGGATGCCACCGCTGAGCGCATCATTCCCGGAAAGGCTGCCTCTGACAAGGATTTTGACACAGAATTTCTGGACTACATTCTGGCTGTCAAGTGTGTTCGGGATGTCCACGAGGCGGTAGACCACATTGCACTGCATTCCACCGGTCACAGCGAAGCCATCGTCAGTCGGGACGAAAGTGCCATCCAAGCCTTTACCTCCGGTGTAGACAGCTCTGCGGTCTATGTCAATGCCTCCACCCGTTTCACCGACGGCGGCGAATTCGGTTTGGGCTGTGAAATGGGCATCTCCACCCAAAAACTCCACGCCAGAGGCCCTATGGGACTCCGGGAGCTGACCACCTATAAGTACCTCATCGAAGGAAACGGTCATATCCGATAACAGAAAAATGCAGGATGCCAACCGCATCCTGCATTTTATTTATTCGATTTCCAGCAAGGTGTTCAGGTATTCCTGAATTTCTGCCAGTCCCTCCCCTACGATTGCCATGGTACGTTCGTAGGATGCGTGAGCTTCCTTCAAAGTGCTGTCAGACAGATTCATTTGGGTTTTCCAGTCCTCGATTTCCATGTCCAGTGGCAGAACATCATAGACCTTCTTGCCGGTGGCATTACTGGTATAGAGGTTAATCCATGTGGGCAGCACCTCTGCCGCTTCCACACGAACCGTTCCGTCGGAATACTTGCTGAAGGTGAAGCTGAACACGATTCCGTCTTCGGTGTGTCCGGTATCCAGCCGCATCAAATTCCGCCGCTGATTGGACAGAGCGTTACCGGTGGAGTACAGGCACAGTGTCTTATGCTCCGGATTTTCCGTGGAGGTCAGCAAGTCCATGGGCTGAATCACATGGGGGTGGCCGCCTACAATCACATCCACACCCAAATCACACAGCTTCTGGGCGATGGCTTCCTGCGTGGCATTCTGCTTGAGCTGGTATTCCGCGCCCCAGTGGATATACATAACCACAGCTTCCGCACCCTCCACCTTCATCTGCTCAATCTGGGAGTCCACGGTGCGGTAGAAGGTATCCAGTTCCTGCACGTTAAACGCATTGATCAGGACTTCGTCGCTGTCGGTCATGGGTCTGCCGTTGGGTGCAACCACATTAGGGTCGCTGCTGTCCTCATAGGTGTAGCAAAGCATACCGATGCGGATCCCGTTAATATCCTTCAGGAGATACTTGGGCTGCTCCGGATCGGAGAAGCTGCCGGTATAATCCATACCGTACTCCCGAAGCACCTGCTGTGTCCGGTGGTAGCCTACGGAATTCGTATCATAGCAATGGTTATTGGCAGTCAGGAGCATATCAAAGCCCACATTTTGCAGGCTGGGTACGATACCGTCGGGGCAGTTGAAATTGGGATAGCCGTGGTATTCGTAGCCATTATCCTCGCTGCAGAGGGTGGTCTCCAGATTGGCTACGGCATAATCCGCACGGGCAATATAGTCCTGCAGGTAGGTAAAATAATGCTCAAAATTATAATCACCATTTGCGGTCTGTGCCGGACGGATGCAGGGCAAATGCATAAGCATATCTCCGGTGGCGGCAATGGTAGCGGTGGCTTCCAGACGCACCGCAGGTTCGGTGGTGGGCTGAGTTGTAGGCTCGCCGGTGGTCGGCTCGTCGGTAGGCTTGGGCGCAGCCTGGGTGGTGCTCACGGAAGAGGAAAGGGTATTGTCCGGCTTGTCGGGAGCAGGGTCTTTATCCCGATGTTTCAGGGCAATGGCGCACACCACCAGCAAAATTGCCACAAGAATCACAATCACCGGTGAACCCCGACGGCCGCCGTGATGGTGGTGCCGATGGTGGTGATGACGGCGACGGGGTGGAGGCGGACGATGAGGATGGGAAGGCGGCATAATCTATCTCTCCTTTTTCAGATATCCAGCAGGTAATGGACGGAACGGATTTCTTTACCGTCCCGGCAGTAAATTCTTGGCACTCTGCGGCTGATCCCGCAGACAAATTCGTAGTTAAAGCTGTCCGCTGCTGCGGCAATGGCTTCCATGGTGATTTCTTCGTCTCCATCTCTGCCGACCAGAGTGACCGTATCGTCAATAGAAACATCGGGGATATCCGTGACATCCACCATCATCTGATCCATGCAGATTCTGCCCAAAATCGGGGCCTTTTTCCCACGAATCAAAACGTAATATTTTCCGGAAAGGCTTCTGCGGTAACCGTCCGCATAACCAACCGGTACCGTTGCCACCACGGTGGGCTTTTCGGTGACGTAAGTACCGCCGTAGCTGATGGGACGTCCTGCCGGCAGGGTCTTAATATGGTGACACGGCTGAGCCATTGCAGCGCCCGTTTCAAAGGCAGCAGCTCAGGTTCAACCTCCGCGCTGGGGTACAGACCGTAGGTTACGATGCCGGAACGCACCATCTGGTAGTGGTGGGGGAAATTCATCAGACCGGCGGAATTATCCAGATGGCAGATGGGAATCTCCACACCCAGTTCCCGAAGCATAGAAACGAAATCATCAAACCGCTGTGCCTGCTCCCTTGCACGGGAAAGGTCGGCACAGTCCGCGGTGGCAAAGTGGCTGAACAATCCCTCTGCCTGAATTCCCGGAAGTTGGACAATTTTAGCACAAAGCTCTGCCGCTTCCCGGGTGGGTTGGAAGCCAATCCGCCCCATACCGGTATCCACAGCAAAATGGAAGGGCGCTACCTTCCCCTGCCGCTGTGCCTCACGGGAAAGAACTTCGGCATCTTCATAATAGAAAATCGTGGGACGGACATCCTCCTGCACCGCAATGGGCAATGCGGACACCGGCGTTCTGCCCAGAATCAAAATCGGCTTTGTCAGCCCCGCCTGCCGAAGCTCCAGCGCTTCCAGAATGGAAGACACACCGAAAAACGAACACCGGCTTTCCAGCAGTCTTGCCACCTGAACCGCACCGTGGCCATAAGCATCCGCCTTCACCACTGCCATTACCGGCACACCGGTCTTTTCCTTAACGGCATCCAGATTGGCGGCAATGGCATCCAGATCAATTTTTACATAGGTACTGTCAAAATTCAAAATGGAATCAACTCCATCAGCATATATTCTTTTCTATTCTACCACAAACCCAGCAAAAAGTAAACTGCCATTGTAGTCTAACCGGGAGGCGGAAGATAAAAAAGGTGCGTTGCTTCAAAAAGCAGCGCACCTTTTGGGGATTATTCCATGATGGTTCCGTCGGGGTGGAACAGAGGCAGCTTTTCCAGATAGACCAGGTCTTCCCGATCCTGCGCATCGCCTTCTGCCAGAATTGCCATTCTGCCACAGATGATGCCGCCTGCCTTTTCGACCAGAGCTTCCAGAGCGCTCAGACTTTCACCGGTGGAAATGACATCGTCCACGATGAGAATCCGCTTACCCTTCATCAGCTCGGCATCCGCACCGTCGAGATACAGCTTCTGCTCCTTGGCGGTGGTGATGGAGTTGACGGTGACGCTGAAAATGTCCCGCATATACAGCTTAGGGCCTTTCCGGGCGAGGATGTACTTAGCGTCCCCTGCCTGCCGTGCCATCTCGTGGGCAAGAGGAATGCCCTTGGCTTCAGCGGTAATGATGTAGTCATATTCCGGGGCTTTGGCAAGCAAATCCCGGGCGCAGGCCTGAGTCAGCTCCGGATCACCGAAGATAACAAAGCCGGCAATGTAAAGCTGGTCGGTGACCTTACAGATGGGAAGGTCTCTTTGTAATCCTGCGACGTTCATGGTATAAAACATGGCAGTCTCTCCTTTTTATTATGTCGTCTATATTATACAGCACCCTTGGAAAATGTCAAGGTTTTAGCCGTTTCTCCGGTCAAGACTGGGCTTGGGACGGATATCTCCGGCGGCAGTCAGCGCCATCTTGGTGAGCATGGGTCCAACCAATTCATAAATCAGAACAGAGAACAGGACGATATTACGAATCAGGGCGCCTTCTTCTCCAAATTCCGCAGCCACGGTCACGGACATTCCCAGCGCCACACCTGCCTGAGGCAGCAGGGTGATACCCAGATACTTGCAGATACCCGGCTCACATTTCATAAACTTGGCACTGAGATTGGCACCGAGAATTTTACCGGCAGAACGGGACAGAATGTACATCACACCGATCCCCACCACCGCCAGCTCACCAAAGACCCGCAAATCCAGCTCCGCACCGGAAATAACAAAGAACAGAACGTACACAGGGGCTGTCCAGCGTTCGGTCTTGTGCATGATTTCCTCGGAGAAGTCGCAGAGGTTGCAGAACACCGTACCGCACATCATACACACCAGCAAAGAAGAGAAGCCGATATGCAGTCCACCGGGCAAATCAAAATGCAGCTTGGAAAGTCCGGCGCACAGTGCCACAAAGGCTACCGCCAGGTTCAGCCGCTTGGAGTTGGAATTGAAGTACTTTTCCACCAGACTGAACACCCAGCCCAGAGCACCACCCAGAAGCAGGGATGCCACAATCTCCACCATAGGGTTGACCAGCACGGATATCACGCTGATGGAACCGCCCATCAAAGCCTTGGCAACCCCCTTGGAAACAGCAAACACAATCAGACCCACCGCGTCATCCAATGCAACGATGGGCAGCAGAATGTCAGTCAGGGGGCCCTTGGCTTTATACTGGTTGACCACCATCAAGGTAGCGGCAGGAGCCGTAGCGGTGGCAATGGCACCGAGAATCAGACAAGCAGACATCGGCAGCTTATCTCCCAGCAGGAAATGCATGCCAATCAGCGCCGCATCCACCAGAAGGGTGGCAGTCAGCGCCTGAAAAATGGCAATGACCGTTGCCTGCTTGCCGGTCTTCCGCAGGGCGCTGATCCGGAATTCGCTGCCGATAGAGAAGGCAATGAAGCCCAGAGCGGCATCACAGACCAGACCCATAGTTTCTACAAATTCAAACGACGTGAAGCCCAAACCGGGAACTCCCAGACGACCCAGACACAGCGGCCCTACCAGAAGACCGGCAATCAGGTAGCTGGTTACATCCGGCAGCTTCAGCCGTGACGTCAGACGGGACAAAAACAATCCGGCAAACATCGCAATGCCAATTGCCAATAAGCACTCCATGAAAAACGCGCCTCTTTTCTTATTCCTCATTTTTTTGCAGATACTATTATACCGCTTTACAACTAGCTTTCAAGGCATTTTTTATACAAAAAAACGGGGAATTTCCCCTTGTTTGTTGGCAAAAAAGAAAACACACCGATGCCCCGAAGGACAGCGGTGCGCTTTCTTTGCGAAAGGTTTTGGAAAGAAGAGAGGTAGAAAAGAGGATATGCTGTGAAAGGAAGCGGATCACGGCTTCCGCATCCTTTCTGAATATACAATAATCCACGGTTTTGAACGGGGAATAACGGAATTGAAAACAATCTTCGACGAATTTATGAACATTTCACACCACCTGCTGCCAATGTTGTCAGCCGGTCAGCCAAATCTTCAGACAGATAAACATATCCGCCGTAATATTTGCACCACCAGGGAATCAGCCAGTGGGTGGCATCTGCCTCATAGACATGAACAGCATCACAGCACAGATCCCACGCCATAGAGCGAACCAGCTTGTCACCCCGGTACAGTTCCAGTTTTCCCTTAGGGTCATCACAATGGCCGGGGCCTCCACAGCTTGAGCGCACATGGGTAGCAACACGGGTTTCGCTCACCAGCTCCCGGAGGAGTTCCGGGTCTGCAGCGGTGGTGGTTTCTCCCCTGACTGTAATAACTGCCTTGTCGATACCCAGCAGTTCCAGCCTGCCAAACGGAGCAATGGAAACGCACTCGCCCATGCTGACCTCAAAAATACTGGTTTTGACAACCGGACAAAAAAGCAAATACAAAACCAGAATACTACCCAAAGCAATCCTCAGAATTTTGCCAAAGTCAATGGATTTTCGGTCGGTATCATTCATGCCGGTCACCCTCCGTTTTTGTAATCATGCCTCCGGGAACAGGAGGGTGACCTTGAACAAGTCACCGTCCACCAGAAGCTGAAGCTGTCCGTGCTGAACCTCCATGAGGCTTTGGGCGATATTCAAGCCCAGACCGCTGCCTTCGGTGTTTCGGGAAGCATCCCCACGGACAAAGCGCTCCAGAAGTTCCTGGGCGCTGATTCCCAATTGCTCACGGGATACGTTCTTAATGGACAGGCAGACAAACCCCTCCGACTTTGTCACATCCAGATACAGCCGTGTCCCGGGGAGGGAGTATTTCACCGCATTGCTCAGCAGATTGCTCAGCACCCGCCACACCAGACGTCCGTCGGCTTTCATGAGAACCGCCTCCTCCGGAGCCTGAAACACCGGAGTCAGACGGGCATCCGTCAGCTTGCCTGAGAACTCACCCAATGCCTGATTGACCGCCTCTACCGCATCGATGGCCGCAATGTCCACCGTGAGGTTTCCGGTACTGGCTTTACTCATTTCCATCAAATCCTCAATGAGCTTTTTCAGCCGCAGGGACTGCCGGGACAAAACCTCCAGATATTGCGTTTCATCCTCCGGGGTGTGGGGCTTTTGCAGCAAATCCACATAGTTAATAATGGAAGTCAGAGGCGTCTTGATATCGTGGGATACGTTGGTAATCAGTTCCGTCTTCATCCGCTCGGAGCGCAGTTCCTTCTGGGCGGCAAGCTTGGCACTTTCAGAAAGGCTGTTCAGCGCCTCCCCGAAATCCCGGAAAGCACCAACTAAAAATCGGGTAGGAATCTGATGGTTCAAATCGCCGCTGTTCATTTTGCGAACGCCCTTGAGCAGTGTGCCGAAGGCATAGGCACTGTAGCAAATCATAGCGATATACGCTCCGGGTATCACAATCAGCGCCGCATCCCACAAAATATCCGAGGTCTGGTAGGCAAGAGCATACACAAACATCAGTCCAATCCCCAGGGAACCGGCGCAAATCAGCCATTGCCATACCAGCGGAAGCATGGAAAGAAGCTGCCCAATCCCACGGAACATCCACCGCAGAGCATGGAAAAGCAGCAGAAGGAATCGCCCGATCAGGCTGTTCCGCCACCAGTAGCCTCCACGGGCTTTAAGCTGTGCCGCAAGAGAAAACAAGAACGCAAGCACCAAAAGGCACAGAATAACCGTAATCATCATAATCAGGATGATGGTATTCTGGTTCAATGTGCCGGAATAGCTCCATTCCAGCAGTTCCAAACCCAATACCGACACAACTGTGCCGATTCCTGTCAAGCCCAATGCGTACACATCCAGCGGCAGGCGGTTCAGACCACCGGGGCGGACAGCATCACTTCCCGGGACACGTCCGGCAATGCAGCACATAAAGACGAAGGATGCCGCAAAAAACAGCAGACTCAGGGCTGCCGCCGCAATGAGCAGGTAACGGTTGCTGTACAGCAGCTCCAGCATTGCCCAGTCGCTGCCTTCGGGGTAAGCCGGAGTAAGCTGCATAATGACCGTATACTCCGCAGAAGGATAGTAGTAGAGCTTATACTCCACAAATTCGCCTTCCTCCAGCACAATGACCGAGGATTGATAACCTTCTTTATAATACCCCTCCTCCGAGGAACGCACCTGCTTCCCTTCCGGAGCCAGCACAGAGGGGTAGTCCACGGAAATCACATATTCAAACCGCTCTGTGGTGTTTCCTGCATCGGTTACGGCACAAATCTCATTCTCTCCCTGCAAAATCAGACCATTCCATGACCCCATCGCTTTGGAAGCGCTGCTGTCGCCGAAGAATTCCTCCAGCACCGTTTCCGGGCAGCCGCCCTGGGTGCTTGCCAGATAGCCCCGAACAAAATCCCGGGCAATCACCAAACCACGGTTGCGGAGATTTTCCTCGTAGACCTCCTGCAAAGAGGTATCGTAAAGCTGGTTATAGCCCAGCAGGGCAATACCGCTCAGGGAAAGCGCAAAGGAAACCAGAAACACGGCTGCCAGCACAAAGGCTATGAACTTGGCGGCAATGCTTTGGGTCATAGCGAGCCCCCCTCGATTTTATATCCCTGCCCCCAGACAACCTTCAGATACCGAGGCTCAGAGGGGTTGATTTCGATTTTTTCTCTTAAATGCCGAATATGTACCGCCACCGCGCCTTCACTGCCAATGGCAGTTTCCTGCCAGACGGCTTCGTAAATGGCTTTGGTGGAATAGACTTTCCCGGGATGCTCCATCAGCAGCTTCAGGATGCCGTACTCCATGGGGGTCAAGGACACCGGCTCCCCTTCCACGGTGACGGTTTTTGCGTTGTCGTTGAGGATGATACCGCCAACACTCAGCGCTTCCGGATTTTCCGGGCGGCTTCCCAGCGTTGCGTACCGCCGAAGCTGAGAACGCACCCGTGCCAGCACCTCCACCGGAATAAAAGGCTTGGTAATATAGTCATCGGCTCCCACGTTCAGTCCCAGCACCTTGTCCTCGGTTTCGGATTTAGCGGTGAGGAGAATGATGGGAATATTGGAAAACTCCCGAATTTTCGCTGTGGCAGTGATGCCGTCCATTTCCGGCATCATAATATCCAGCAGTACCAGATGAATTGGCTCCCGGCTGACGATTTCCAGTGCCTGCGCACCGGTGAAGGCTTCGTAAAGACGGTATCCCTCCGGGGCAAGATAGATTTTCAGAGCATTGACGATATCCACCTGATCGTCACAGATGAGAACGTTATACATAGCTTCTTTCTCCTTCTTTCGCCGAAATTCGTGTTACCATTATATCAGTAATTCTCTTAATATGAAAGAGGGAGTTTCTTTAAGAACCAATTAACCATTGCTATTTTGCCGCAGCATGCTATAATATAGGAGCTTATTAATTAAAACAAGGAGAATACTATGGAATTTATCGACAAAATTGCGGATTGGATCTGGTCCGTAAGCACCGCCGTGGTTGAGCGGGTCTTGCCCTTCACCCTGATTCTGGTGGCAGGCTTTTTGATTATCAAGCTTGTCCTGAACATTCTGAGCAAGGCGCTGGAGAAATCCGGTCTGGAGAAGGCCGCTCACAGCCTGATCAAGTCTTTGGTTCGGGTGGTTCTGTACCTGCTTCTGGGGCTGATTGCCGCCTCCAAGCTGGGCATTGATGTTACCGGTATTATCGCTCTTGCCAGCGTGCTGACTCTGGCGGTTTCTCTGTCCGTACAGAACGCCCTGACCAACGTCATCGGCGGCATCACTCTGCTGTACACCAAGCCCTTCAAGTCCGGTGACTTCGTGGAGATCGCCGCTGAGTCCGGCACTGTGGAGGAAATCGGTATGTCCTACACCAAGCTGGTCACTCCGGACAACAAGCTGATTTACATCCCCAACAGTGCTGTGGTTTCCGCAGATATCGTCAACTACACCGTTACCGGCACCCGTCGTGTGGACATTGCCATCTCTGCTTCCTACAACGCATCCAGCGAAAATGTGCTGAAGGCTCTGTACGAAGCTGCCAAAGTCCCCGGTGTGATGACCGACCCTGCCCCCTTCGCCGCTGTGAGCAAGTATGGTGACAGCGCCATTGAGTACACTCTGCGGGTATGGACCAAGGCGGAAAGCTACTGGGATGTGCATTTTGCCATCAACCAGAAAATCCGCGACACCTTCGCCAATGGCGGCATCGAAATGACCTATCCCCACCTCAACGTCCATCTGGACAAATAATGCCTTCGGGTGTGTTGCTTTGCGGCAGCACACCCGTTTTTTATTCTAAAAAATTCAGGTATCCCCTACTCTTTTTGTGGTTTTATGGTATAATATATGTAAACACCCCCGACATGGTGGATTTTTTGGGATTGCAGGTGAAACTATGGCATACTTCGGTCAACTCTATCTGGACAAAGAAAAGGATATTGTGGTACGGCTGGATTTACAGGGGCAAACCATGTCCTATACCATTTTTGCCAACAACCATCAGTCGGACAATCTTATCCGGAACTTTGCAGCCATTTCCGGTCAGCAGACCTGCTCTCAGGGAGATAAGACGGTGATTACCGGGGAAATCCCCTGCTACATCAAAGGAGATGGAAAACGGGTTTACATCTTCCGTCTGAACGGTACCAAGCTGGCAAACATCTACCCCGACGGCACAATAGAAGTCAATTCCGTCATTCCCGCCATTGCCAAAACCCTGATGAGCCAGACCAAGGATTACAAGTTCTCTTTCCGGGAAACGTTAATCAAGTCCTATGTGCCGGAACGGGTGAAGCTGACCACCGACCTGCACACCCACGGCAATGCCAGTCTCAGCGGAGATATTCTCATCGCTCTCGCCATCAAGCATCAGATCCGCTATCCTCTGTACTACATCAAAAAGCTGGGGCTGGCAGTCACTCCGGCACAGCAGGCATATCTGGAACAGCAACGGGCAGAGGCAGAAAACCGCATCGACCTGACCGGACTTTCCGGCAAGCATCGGGAGCGAAAAATTGATGACAATACCTATCTGAATTTCGCCGACCTGATTCTGCTTGGCATGGAAAACGCCACAAAGAATATTCAAAAAATACGGATTTCCCTATCCATTCTCAAGGATTCTCAGGCGGTCTTTACCAATCTGGAGAAACTATACCTGTACCGCTACGTCTTTACCAAGGGAGTAGCGGCGGATTACCGGATTGAACTGAAAAACACGGAGCTTATGGAGGACGGAGATATTCGGGAATATCTCAGAAGAATGCTGGCAGATCGGCAGAATCCCGATTACGCAAACCTCACCCTTTATGAAGATACCCTGCTGTGGATCGGCAGAGAGTATCAGAAAAAGCATATCCGCTATGTGGAAATCAGCGACACCACGCTGGTAAAAAAAGATCCCTCTGCCGCCCGAATGCTTGGGCAGCTCCATCACATCCTGCCCCTTGTCAAGAAGGAAACCGGTGTGGATATCCGTTTTCTGGCGGCAATCCGTCGAATCCCCCTGACGCTGGTAAAAGACAGCATCGTGTCCGGAAGCTATCTCACCGAAGCAATGCAGGCGCTGAAGGTGGTATCTTCTGACCCCTATGTAGTGGGCAGTGACTTCGTTGGAGAAGAAATCAATGACATTGGCGAACTGAAGGCAGTCATCCGTCAGATTGTAACCGGAATTGCCGGTGCGGATCCCGACTGGACCATACGGGTACACGCAGGAGAGAACGATTCTCTGAAGGGCAACATGGCAAAAGCCATCGATTTGGTGGAGGCTTCTTTGGCACCTGGGCAGGCGTTTCCCAATATGCGTATCGGTCACGGGCTATACTGCGCCAAGCTGAGCAGCCGTCAGGGAAAGGCATTACTGGAAAAAATAAAAGCCCACAATGTGGTACTGGAATTCCAGCTTACCAGCAATGTGCGGCTGAATAATATCATCGACCTGCGGCGGCACCCTCTGAAAAGCTATCTGGCGCAGGGCATCGGTTGTGTAATGGGGACAGACGGATGTGGTCTTTACGGTACGGACGGCATCGACGAGCAGCTTGCCCTGACCAATTTCCTGAAAGTCACCGACGAAGAATTCCTGCAGATGAAAGCCACAGAGGATACCATCACCACCCGGCAAGCCCGGAGCTTTCAGCGAAAATCCGAAGCATTTCAAAAGGCTCTGGGGTCTGAGGATGTGGAGGCGTACTATTGGCGGCAGCTTTGCGCACACGCTGACACCCCCGATGTCAACTTTGATATCCGCACTCTGCCCACCTACCCCGTATTCCGCTCTCAGGTGCAGGAGCTGCCTTGGGACAAATATCCCATCGTCATCGCCGGAGGCAGCTTCACCGGCGCTCACAGCACCACCCGGGTCAGCGATGCGGACAAGGCGCTGCTTCAGGCTCTGCTGGACGGTCTTGATCCCAAAAAGGTTTTCTTTGTGGTAGGTCACCGGCTGAAAGGGCATGAAAAGTATATCGTAGAGCACAATCCCGGTTTTGACATCTACTGCATCATCCCCTCGCTGATGACTCCCAAGCAAATCGCCGCCCTGCAAAAGGCATCCGTCACCGGCATCCGCATTTCCACGGAAGCCCAGGAAATGGGCATCTACAAATCCTTCAACTATGAGATTTTTGAGCGGCGAAACTGCGTGGTATTTGCCTTCGACGGCAATTCCTCCGTGGCAAATCTGGTGCAGGAGGCACGCAACGGCAAAGGTCGGGCATACATCTTTATCCGTCCCGGCTCCGCTATGCTCAAGGCGAAGGCTGCTTCCCTCCGGGGCTATGTGACTATGTATCCCTCTGCCGAAGACGCAGTCGGTAAAATCCTCCGTCTGCAGGATAACATCGGCACCAGACGATAAAAATCAGGGCAGCCCATTACAGGCTGCCCCTGATGATTATATGACTTCTTCGTTGAGTCTGAGTTCGCCGTCTTTATCGAAAATATTGTTCAGAGTGATTTCCGTAACGGGAATCACCGCAATGAAGGCAACCGCCTCCACCACCAGCAAAGCAACACTCACCGGGACAATAAACTTTCCCCAGCGGTAAAGCAAAACCAGCATCGGAAGCACCGCCACCACGGTCATAATTCTGCCCCAGGTTTCCATAAACACACCGACGCAGTATTGGGCGTGTGCCCAAGTTCTTTTATTCTTTCTGGCTCTGGCTGTCCGGTAGCCCAAGAGCGAACCATACTCCGGAGTCCATCTCAGAAACACAAACCCCAACACAATCATAAGCAAAGGAATAATCAAATCAATTCCCATCATAATAAACCAAGTCTTCATAGTATTCCTCCTGCCCTATAAGATACAACCTGCAAGAAACACTGTCAACCCCAAAGGCTGAAAGTTAGCATAAAATTCACTATTTTAATAATATTTTTTCCTCAAAGCCCTTGACGATATGTGGAAATCATGGTATATTTTTACCTGCTGGGCAGAAGTCCCGTTTCAAAAAATGTTTCAGACATGGTAGTTGCGAAAGAAGACGCAATTACTATGTCTTTTTTACATTTTTTGAAAGGTGGAATTTTCCATGAAAACAGCAAAAACCGAAACCAAACGCCCCGCTCCCCTCTTCTTTCCCGTTTCCGTCCTTCGGGAGCAGCTGCGGCAGGATGCCAACGCCCTGACCCATCGGCTGAGCCGGTCGGTAGGCAGGCTGACCTCCTGCGATGCCCTCCCCTGCCCGGAATACGGCGAGGAGGTGCAATTCCAGCAGACCCTGACTCAGCGTCTGTTTTACCTCCAGCACTGCCGCACCGCACTGGAAAAGTGCATCGCCGGTGCCGACACCACCCTGCGGTATCGCTGGGCGGACGGACGTGTCACCCACACCCGTTTCCGCATGACCGGCCCCGGCAGGGTCAAGGTCATGGGCTTTGTCAAATAAGCAGCACCACCCTCCCCCTTTCCGTTTGTCAGGGGGAGGGTGGTTTCTATATATCCGTGTTTCATCAGGAATTCTGAAAGGGCTTGCAATTCTTTTCGGGTGTGGTAAACTGAGAGAAAGAAAGGATGGGATGGGTTTGAAGGTATTGGTGTTTGGAGAGGTACTTTGGGATCTCTTCCCCGATGGAAAATATCTTGGGGGCGCGCCTTTGAATTTTGGAGCACATCTGGCACAGCTTGGTGAAGATGTCCGTCCGGTATCTGCCGTAGGTGGGGATGCTTTGGGCACGGAAGCCCTGCACAAACTGGAGGAGATGGGACTAAACCGTGAAGCCATCGCAGTTCTGAAGGATATGCCCACCGGTCGATGCATAGTGACCCTTGATGCCGAAGGTTCGCCCCAATATGATTTGTGGGAGCAGGTTGCCTATGACCGTATCCCCTGCCCCAAAAATTTCAAGGATTATGATACTCTGTATTTTGGTACACTGGCTTTGCGGAGTCAGGAAAACCTGCAAACTCTGCGCTCACTTCTGAACCGCCGTGCCATCCGTCAGGTGTTCGTGGATCTGAATTTGCGTCCGCCTTTTGTGAGTCAGGAGGCAGTGGATTTTGCGTTAAGAGCCGCGGACTTTCTGAAACTCAGTCTGGAGGAATGTCCCTTAACCGCGCAGGTATTGGGTTGGGAATACCGTGGGTATGCTTCCCTGGCACAGACATTGAAAGAGAACTATTCCAACATAAAATGCATTCTGGTCACCTTAGGCGGCGAGGGCGCATGGGGCTGGGAAATCCCCACCGGCAGGCAAATCCTTTGCCCGGGAGAAAAAGTTTGTGTTCGCTCCACCGTAGGCGCGGGAGACAGCTTTTGTGCCGGCTTTCTACACCGCTATGAAGCCGGAGCGGATTTTTCTGAGTGCCTGAAATTCGGTGTTTCCTTGTCCGCTTATGTGGTTTCCCAAACGGAAGCCATTCCTTCCCTTCCTTCGCTTTTTTAACAGCATCTGTGGATTTATGGCATTTTTCCTGAAACTTTCCGGACTAATCCGGCAGGAATTAAGGAAATATAGTCATAAAGGAGGCGTTATGGATGCGAAAGGTTTTGGCACTGGCAGTGGTTGCCGCGCTGCTGTTTTGCGGCTGTCATCGGGGTACTCACGCCGGTAGTGGTGTTGCTGTGGTAACCCGAATTACAGTATCCCATCCCGATGATCCGCAGCAGGTCTACAGCCGTCCCGACAAGCTGCGTGCCATTATGAACCGCCTTCGGGGATTTGGGCAGGAATTTTCACCTGAAATCGATCCGGAAACCTTAAGCACTCCCGCCTGGCACATCGTATTAAGTCTTTCCGATGGCAAGGAAACCCATTATCGGGTGAAACCGGAGTGCTATTTGCAAAGAAACAATGCCCCATGGCGGCAAACAGAGCCGAAGGGCATCGCCTCCCTGATTTTTCTGCTGAAAGTTCTTCCGCCGGATGAGGGTACTCAGGACAGTCCTCTTCCTTCGGCTAAAAAAACGATGCCTTTCCCAATCGGGCAGGCATCGTTTTGTTAATTATACAACTCTTCTGGCTACAACCACCAGACGGCCTTCCTCAATGGACTTGTCGCAGGTGGACAGAGTAATGAGCTTTTCACCGAACTGGGGCGTAATACCGGTATCGTAGAAGGAGATAATTTTGCAGGTAGACACGAACTTATTATACTCCGCGGCATCTGCAGCATCATCAAAAACGTGGTAAGAGAAACCCTTGGTCAAATCCGCTGTGGTATTGAATACCGCGAAGATTTCGTAAGTATGGTACTCCGTCAGAGTATCGAAATGGACGTACTTATTATTCTCCCAGAAGGTCTTATCCTTATACTTGTGCAGGTCTGCAAACATGGTGCCGTTGCCCATGTTGTGTCCGTAAAGGGTGATATTGTCCGAAGGCTTGTTGATATCGCACTTTTCCCGGGCGTAGATAGTACCGCAGGTAGCGTACTCCTTGTAGAAGTTCCGCCGCAGGTAGAAATTTGCCTGATACGGAGACTGCACCACCGGGTAATCAATGATGGTTCCGGGAATTTGAAGCCAGCCGACCATATCGTTATTCAGCTCGTACAGAGCCTGATACTCAAAAATCATGGTATCATTCAGCTCCGGGGCTTCGGTGGTGGGCTGGGTGGGATCCGGATCGGTGGGGACAGTAGGCTCTTCCGGAATGGACGGCCGGGTAATCTGGGAGTCCATGGTTTCCTTCATCGCAAGATAGGATTCCTTCAGGGAACTTTGTTCCTGAGTCATTTTCTCATTCATGGCATCATTGATCCACTTGAAGCAAAGCAGACCCACGCAGGCTACCATGATAAAAATCAGAAAGCCGATTGTGACCCAATACAGCACCTTTTTAATCTGCATACAGGGTACCTCCTGTGGTAAATTTCCCCGATATCATACCCGATTTTTAAAGGAAAGTAAAGGCTTTTCTGCCAAACAGGTTGTGAAATAAGTGTAAATATTCAAAATACATCCACAATCGAGCCGGGAATTGCCTCCTGAAGCTGAGTTTCAAAATCCGCAGGTATCATCCGCTTCTGGGTAACCAGTGCCATCATGTAGCACTTTCTGCCGTCCTCCATGCCCCGGTCCGCTTCGGGATGGACATCATCCACCGCCACCTTCTGGGCTTTCAGCGCCTCCAGCACCGTACCCAAAGTAACAGTACGGTCCAGCTCTATGTAGACATCAAAGTAACGGGTCTTCTTATGCAGACGGTTGTCGGGATAACTCAGCACCGTCATAATCAGGAAAATCATCACAGCGCCCAGCACCGCGCCTTCGTAGAAGCCGATTCCCGTTGCCAGACCTACGCCGGCCGCTGCCCAAAGTCCTGCGGCGGTGGTCAGTCCCTTAATCTGGCTGTGCTTGGTGACAATAATCGTACCGGCACCCAGAAAACCGATTCCGCTGACTACCTGCGCACCCATACGCACCGGGGCACCGGTACCGAATACCTGATGGATATACTGGTTGGTCATCATAATGATACACGCGCCCACGCTCACCAGCATATACGTCCGCAGACCTGCCGGACGCTGCTTCAGTCCCCGTTCCATGCCCAGAATGCCTCCCAGCAAAAACGCAACGATAATCCGAACCGCCGCCGCCAGATAGGTCAATTCCCTGATTTCCATATTCCTTGCTCCTTTTCCTTACTGCTCTTTCGGTACACTGCCCAGACGAAATCACTGTTGTCAGGCATCCGGTTATACATTGTCTTTTTTGTCCAGAAAAATACCGTCAGGCTCTTTGTATTTTATACATTATGCCATATCCAAAAGGAAAAAGCAAGTGTTTTCTGTCAATCTGTATGAAGCTCCACCACTACAATTTCCGGTCGGTTGTTGATGCGGAACGGGAAGGTGCTGTTGCCCAAGCCCCGGCTGACAATCATCGTCGTGGCATTCTCCACGTACATTCCGGAGGTATATTGAGGAAAGAAGCCCTGATTGGGTGCCCACAGCCCCTGCGTAAAAGGAAAGCGAATCTGTCCGCCGTGGGCATGACCGGTAAGCACCAGCTCCACCTCTGCCATGGCATACGCCTCCAGAAACTCCGGACGGTGGCACAGCAGCACCGTATAATCTCCCGGCTCGGTCAGTTCCCAAATATCCCACGGGAACATATTGTTGGCAATCCCACCATAAAGGTCGGAATACACCGGGTCTCCAATGCCGGCAAGGGTCAGGGTCTGGGCATCCCGGATCAGGCTGTAGCGGTCATCGTTCAGCACCCGAACCCCAAGCTTCCGCAGTTGGGACTCAAAAACCCGATATTCTTCAATTCCGATGTTTGGCTCATGGTTGCCGGCAACGTAGTAGCATTGGGCAATCTTCATTGCCTCCCGAACAAAAGAAAAGGCAGCATCCATATCCGTCCGCTTGAAATCCACAAGGTCACCGGTGATGGCAATGATATCCGGCTGTGTTTGCGCCAGAAGGTTGAGCAATTCCTGATTATCCTCACCAAAGACAGTATTGTGCAAATCCGAGATTTGGGCAATGCGGAAACCGTCAAAGGCAGGAGGAATTTGAGCGTCGGTGACAGAATACTCCGTTACCGTCAGCGATTGGTTTCCCCTTCGAAGCATCAGCCCACCGGAAACCAAAACCAGGATACTGAATATCACCAAAAGCCAATTCTTAACGTCCTTCACTGCCCTCACCTCCTTCGTTTCCCCCATTATATCAGATAGCCACCGGTGCGTAAACGGTTTTTTCTTTTGTATCACCGGTGTTTCTGGTATATCATATAAAAAACTGAAAGTGAGGTCGGTTTATGGAAATTCTGGTTATCAACGGCAGTCCGAAAGGAAAATACTCCGTCACCCTGCAAACCACCAACTATTTGCAAATTCTATACCCTGAGCACAATTTTCAGGTGCTGAATGTGGGACAGACCATCAAAGCGCTGGAAAAGGATTTTTCCGGTGCGGCTGCCGCCATTGAGAAGGCGGAGCTTCTGGTTTTTTCCTATCCGGTTTACACCTTTGTCGCTCCCTGCCAGCTTCATCGCTTTATAGAACTGATGAAGGAAGCAAAGCTGAACCTTTCCGAAAAATTTGCCACCCAAATCACCACCTCCAAGCATTTTTATGACATCACCGCCCATCGCTACATACAGGACAACTGCGGCGATTTGGGACTGAAGTACATCCGTGGTCTTTCTGCGGATATGGAGGATTTAACAAGCAAAAAAGGTCAGCAGGAAGCCCGTGATTTTTGGAACTATGTGATGTGGTGCATGGCACAGGGCATCAGCGAACCCGTGACGGAAGCCCTGCCGGAGCCGGCAAGGTGTCCGGTTACCGTCCCGGCAAGCTCCGCGGAAAAATCCGGAGATGTGGTCATCGTTGCCGATCTTCGGGAAGGCGACACCCAGCTTGCCGCCATGATTGACCGCTTCCGCGCTCAGCTTTCCCGAAAAACACGGGTGGTGAACATTCGGGAATATCCCTTCCGTGGAGGCTGTCTTGGCTGCTTCAACTGTGCGGTATCCGGCAAATGCATTTATAAGGACGGGTTTGACGAATATCTTCGCAATGAAATCCAGAGAGCCGACTCCATTGTCTATGCCTTTACCATCAGCGACCACTCCATGGGCGCACGGTTCAAAATGTACGATGACCGTCAATTCTGCAACGGTCACCGCACGGTAACCATTGGAATGCCGGTGGGATATCTCATCAGCGGCAATTACAGCCGGGAAATGAATCTGCAGACCATCGTAGAAGCCCGGGCGCAGGTTGTCTCTAATTTCCTTGCAGGAGTGGCTACCGATGAGCACAACACCGATGCCGCCATCGATACTCTGTGCGCAACCTTGACTTACGTCTGGACAACCGATACCTGCCCCCTCAGAATTTCTACGGTATCGGCGGCATGAAGGTATTCCGTGACCTGATTTGGCTGATGCAGGGCATGATGAAGGCTGACCACAAATTCTACAAAAAACACAAGCAATATGACTTCCCCCAGAAAAAGTGGTATAAGATGGTCGCCATGTATGCCGTGGGCGCTCTGCTTTCCAGTCCCAATCTGAAAGCCAAAATGGGCAATGCCATGAACGAAGGAATGCTCCAGCCCTACGTCAAAGTGCTGGAGAAAGCAAAAAAGAACAGCAAGGTGAGAAGAAATAACCCGCCGTCGATGATCGCTGCCCTGAGCCTTTGGCTTGGGGCAGCTTTTTATTTTTTTGCGATTCATGGTTGACAAGTGTAGTCCTTCATGTTACTATAGGTTTACAAGAGTAGCCCAAAGAGAGGAGGAAACCGATATGGATGCTCATCAAACCGTCACCCACAGCGAATGGTTCGTCATGGAGCTGCTCTGGGAGTCACCGAAGACTCTGATGGAGCTGGTTACTGCCCTTTCCGAGCAAAAGGGCTGGGCAAAAAGTACCGTCACCACCATGGTTCGCAGAATGGACAGCAAAGGGCTGATTACCTTCCAGACGCAGGGGCGTACCAAAACCTTTCTGCCTGCTGTCAGTCGGGAGGATGTTGCCCTTCGGGAAACCAATTCCCTGCTCCACCGGGCTTACAACGGCAGCGTCGGCTTGCTGGTCAGCGCCATGGCAAGCAGCAACGGACTGACGCAAAAAGACATTGAAGAACTCTACGCCATTTTGAAAGAAGCGGAGGGGAATGTGCAATGAAAGAAATCGTCATTACCTCCAGCATCCTGATTGCCGTAGTTTTGCTGCTGCGGCTGCTGTTTCGGGGGAAAGTCAGCCAGCGGCTTTTGTACTGTGCCTGGCTTCTGGTAGCGGCAAGGCTGCTCATCCCCTTTCAATTCGGAGAATTTGCCCTGAGCGTTCACAATCTGACAGAAGCGGTGGAAAGCCGTTCTGAAACGGCACAGCAGGCGCAGGCGCTGCTGCAGCAGCCGGTGGGCGGCCCATCCCGCAGTGAACTGTATCAGCAGGTAGAGTTGGAATATGCTCAGCTTGGTTTTGATACCGCCGCACCCTCTATTCAATCCCAGATTGAAAAAGAAGTGGATTCCAAAATCACAGTTCCCACCCTCCGTCAGGTACTGACCGGAATTTGGATTGCCGGTATGGCAGGTATGGGGATTTGGTTTGTATGTGCCAATCTGATTTATCTGCACAAAGCAAAGCAGGGAGCAATTCCCTTTGCCGCAGATTCTCCGGTACGGGTTTGGGTTTCCGAAAACGTCCCCACCCCCTGCCTGACCGGTCTGCTGCGTCCGGTGATTTATTTGACTCCCCAGACTACGGCAAATCCCAAAATGCTCACCCATGTTATGGCACACGAGCTGACCCACCTGCGGCACGGTGACCTGTTCTGGTCGCTGGTGCGGTGCGTATGCTTGTGCATTTACTGGTTTAATCCTCTGGTATGGCTTGCCGCCCGGGAGTCCCGTCGGGATTGCGAGCTTGCCTGCGACGAAGGCGCACTGGCACGCTTGGGAGAACATGAGCGGATCGACTACGGCAAGACCCTGCTTGCCACCGTGAGCCAGGCTCCCGTCCGCCTACTGAATACTGCCACTGCCATGAACGAAACCAAACAGCAACTAAAGGAAAGGATGTGTTTCATTGTGAAAAAGCCAAGAACATTTTTACTGGCAGCCATCGCTATTATTCTGGTTGCTGCCCTTGCCACGGGATGTGCTTTTGCCGGAGGCCCTGCCAATGTGCCTTCCTCCTCCATAGATCCCCCTGAGGAAGATACCACCTCCACCACCCAGCCGGAAAACACCCAAGGCCCTCCCGTTACCAATCCCCCTGTCACAGAGCCTCCCACCACAGAGCCATCCAAGTATCCGAATAAGTTCTATTTCAATGTAGAAACCAAGCCGGAAGATCTCCACGGTGCATGGATTGCCCATGTAAGACTCAATGAGGCAGAGCCAATCACCTATACCATACGTCTGAAGGAAGACGGCACTGTGGAATACAGCTTAGGTCTTTACGGCAGCGATTTGATTGAAACCTACTCCGGCACATGGAAAACCGCGGGAGAGCCTTATCCTGAGGGCTGTTACATTCTGGAGATGACCGGTCATCGGTGTGTGGAAGAGCAGGATTATCCCTCCTTTGGTTATTATGGTGTTCTGGAGCTGGATATTTCCAATGACGGCGAAGCCCTCCGTGCCACATGGCGGGACGGCAATTTCCTCTTCAAATTCTACAACACCACTTCCCTGCTTATGTACCGCTTTCTGGAGGGTGAGGATACCTACAATTACTACGACATCCCCGTCCAGAATGTCTACGCTCAGGAGGGCTAAATATGAAAAAACGCACAATTTTCATTGCGGTACTGGCAGTTCTTCTGATTGCCCTGACCGCCTGCTCTCCTGCCCAACCTTCCGGGGAGTTCAATCCCCGGGAAGTTCCGGTGTTTGTAGGTTCCGACTCCACTCCGGCAGACCGGCAGGAGGATTTGAAGCAGGTTCTGGGCTGGAAGGAAGGTGACACCTTTCGTATCTCTGAAGAAGGTCAGCTTACCTACTACCGAAACGACAATGATTTTCAGGACTCCGGCATGACCCTATCGGACGCAGAGGCAACGGAGCGGGCAGAACAGTTTCTTTCCAATCTGGGACTTCTCCACCGGGGCGGTTACCGCACGACCGTCAGCCGGATCAGCCGATCGGTAATGGATGGCAGCGGTGCATCCGATCCCGTCATCGTAGAGTACACCGTCAGCTTTTACCGGGTACACAACGGTGTGGACGTGGTTTCCGATCAGGAGGACGGAATACTTCTTTCCTTTGATGCCAAAGGCATCACCTCCCTGCGGTATTTCTGGCGGGATATCGCGGTTCAAAAAATCAGCGACAAGGGGTCTCTCCTCACAAAAGAAGCCGCTCTGGAAGTCTACAACAACCGTTGGGACGAGCGGCACGGTGACTGCTGCGATCCGCATCCCGACCCTGATATTCGGGAAGCCTACCTGAATATCGAAAACACCACCCGTCCCTGCTGGGTCATCTCCGAAGACGAAGCCTATACCAACGCATGGTGGATCGATATGTTCACCGGCGAAATACTGGCAGGATAACCACCGTAGTGTTGAATTGACTGTTCGAATCTCCTCTGCATGAATGCCAAGGGGCTGTTGCAAAACGCAGTTTTGCAACAGCCCCTTCGATATAGATCCCTGACGGGATCTTCGATAGTTGATGTTGGCATTCGATATGTGCGGAAGCACTCGATATACGCTGCGGCATGAGCAGGGATCTGTATCATATCGGGTTCGTGAAACGAACATATCGAATATGACGCAAGTCATATATATCGATTTTGCGAAGCAAAAATATCGACAAAATCTTTCGGGAGTGTTGCAGTTATTTTGCAACACTCCCGGACTTGAGGAGGTTCGTTAGAAAAGGGGTTGCTGCCGTCCAGCCGGTGGCAACCCACAATGCGAATGTGGTGTGCCGGCACAATTGTCACATTCGGTCAAATATGAAAGAAAACAAATAAACGAGAAAAGGGTGTATGTCCTTACATATCCTCGTTGCTAAAAAGTATTCGCAGATAATCCTGTCTGCCGTCAATAATTCGTGCGACGGAAATCGTATCACTATCAATACGGTAGAAAGCAATGTGTTTTTCACAAATCAGGTAACGCAGGTCTGTGGATGTGCCAATCTTCGCTTCCAGAGACATTCCCAGTTGGGGATGTTGTTTCAGCCGCGCACAACTATCTAAAATACCCTGAGTTATTCGGACAGCTGCTTTGGGATTACTCAGGGTTTTACTGATATACCGGCGCAGCTCTTGTAGATCCCGAACCGCTTCCGGGGTGTAGCGTATTGTCATACATCTGCCTCCAGCAGTTTATAAGCATCTTCCTCAGATACCCAGTCGCTTTCGGACTTCACAGAATCCCAGCCGCTTTGAATTTCCGATATCAGCCGCTGAACAGATTTGGCTTTCATATATTCTGCGTTCTCAGGGGAGAGAAGAAAAGGAAGGCCCTTCACATTGAGAGATTGCTGAATAAAAATATTGACTGCATCTGTTAGAGAGAGACCATAGGTTGCGAAGATAGATTCTGCCTGAGATTTGATTTCGGGATTGATGCGCATTTGAAAGCTGCTGGTTTTGGGGGCATTCACCGTGTTCATATTTTGCATACTCATAAAAATCATCCTCCTTTATAGTTAGTATATCCAAGATATCGCAAAATGTCAATACAATGTCACTACAAAATTCCAGCATAAATAAAGTGGCCGGCAATAATTGCAAGCCTGCTTTTGGTGGACTTGAGGAGATTCGTTAGTAAAGGTGTTGCCGCCGTCCAGCCGGCGGCAATCAACAGTCCACCGGACGGTTATGGAAGCTAAAAAACCCTTGTGGTTCTAAGGTTTTTTGAAGCCATGAAAAAATCCGGTACGAATGCGGTACGAGTAGTACCCCTTGTGCACAAGTTAGACCCCACCAGTCATCATTATGGTACAAATATTCCAAAGGAGAAATGTACTATAATGACCCCGATTTTTTATGATGTGAACGATGTTCAAGATGTCCTCAGATGTAAGGAAAGCAAAGCGTATAGAGTAATCCGCGAATGCAACATGGAGCTGAAAGCCCTTGGATTTATCATCCATCCGGGCAAGGTAAGTGCGGAGTATTTTCTAACGCGACACGGACTGACCAAGGAGGGCATAGTTCAATGACAGGCATTTACAAAGTTCAGCGAAAGCGCGGCGTAAAGTGGTACGCCAAAGTAAACTACACAATCGCAGGCATTCACTATCAGAAAAAGAGCTCGGTTTTTGACACGCAGAAAGAGGCTCGCGCGGCAGAAATCGAGTTGCAAAAATGGGTACAGCTGGTCATCCAAGAGGCTGAGTTGGGGCATACAGAGCCACCCACAGCTTTGCCGGAATACACAGATACCGCTGCCACAGAGGCGCAGAAACGCCCTCAGCGGCTCGTAGCGCCGACCTACGGACAGGTATGGGAAGAGTACCGAAACACCCCCAAAATCAAGGAATTGAAGCGCAGCAGCCTCAAGGCAAAGGACGATGCGCAAGCGTTTATTTTGCCCCATTTCCGGGATGTCAAAATCAAGGATATTGACGCCGAAATGCTGCAGATGTGGCAGCAGTATATGAAGTCCTACATCACCCGCAGCGGAAAGCCAATGGCGGATTCAAGCCTCCGCAGAACCCAAATGCAGCTCAACGCTGTTTTGAATTACGCAGTTGCCAAAGGCTATTTGCGGTTTTCCCCTATGGTGGATTTGACCAATTTGGGCAGCACAGTAACACCGGAACGCCTCACATGGTCAGACGAGGAATTCTTCCTTTTCAGGCAAGCTGCACCGGAGGAATGGCGGGTATTCTACGACTTGATGTATTTCATGGGTTTGCGTATCGGCGAGGCTCGTGCCATCACACCCGCAGATATTACCTACGAGAACGGATGCGCTTATTTGCATATCACTAAATCCTGCGATATTGACGGAGAAACCGACTCCCCAAAAAGTACTTCCAGTACCCGCACCCTTTTGTTGCCGGAGGAAATCGAGCAGGGGTTAAAGGACAGAATTGCCCGCACCTATGGTCTCAAGCCATACGAGCGTGTTTTCTGGGAGCGACCCGGCGGTATTTATTCCATCACAAACAGAGCTTGCGAAACAGCAGGCGTGCGCAAGATTAGCCATCACGATATGCGCCATAGCTGCGCCACAAATCTCGTGGCAAGTGGTGAATATACCCTCGTTGATGCAGCTCGTTTTCTCGGTCACAAAAACGCCTTTGTGACTGCCAATACTTATGCGCATAGTCCCCAAACCCACAAGGCAGCGATTGCAGATTCCGTATCGAAAAGAATGCAACGAATGGTTGCTTAATGGCTGACCCGGTAGACGAAAGACTACCGGGTCTTATCCTGCTTTCTGTTGATTTCTGTGATTATATGTGATATAATCTGTTCGAAAAACTTGAATTGGTTGAACAGTTAGATAATTTGAATTTAGAGGTGTTATGTGCATGAATATATATGAAAAACGTTCAAAAAATAGTTATGATAAAAAAGCTGAAAATTATGATTCGACTTTTGATGGGAAGTTTACTGTCAAATTTAAGAGAATGATGTGTGAATCAGTTTGCGTTAATACTAATGATACTGTAGTTGATGTTGCCTGTGGTAATGGGCGGTTGTTACATATGCTTACTGAGAAGAATTCTTTTTATGGATATGGAATTGACATTTCTGACAAGATGATAGAACAGGCTAAAAAAATAAATCCAACTATGAATTTTTATGTTGCTGGTTGTGAAGCGCTCCCGTTTGAAAACGGGGAGATAGATGTAATGACTGTTTGTGCTGCGTTTCATCATTTTCCAAATATTCAAAAGTTTGCAGAAGAATCAGAAAGAGTAA